>VFKK01000235.1 GCA_009885605.1 Cyclobacteriaceae bacterium
ACTTCAGGCTTCATTCTACAAAGAAATGGGCACTCGGGATCCTTGGGTGGATGGCAATAATCAGATAATTCCAAACTTCATTGAAGATCAGGTGAAGCGTACGGAGGCTTACAGACTTCTTAAACAACGGTATGGGAATGATGTCGATTCCATTGATTTCCGATTGAATGAGAAAAAGAAGATGAAGGTTTTCTCTTGGGAAAAGGGAGAAATCGACACACTCATGAGTACGATGGATTCAATGCGGTACTACAAAAAATTCTTACAAACAGGATTTATGAGTATGGATCCACATACCGGACACATCAAAGCGTGGGTGGGAGGAATGGACCATAAATACTTTAAGTTTGACCACGTAAAGCAAGGAAAAAGACAACCTGGCTCGACCTTCAAACCATTTGTTTACGCCGCAGCAATTGAAAATGGATACAGTCCATGCTACACCGTAGTTGATCAACCTGTTGAAGTCTACATTCCTGGCCAACCAGCTTGGAGTCCTTCCAATGCGGATGGAAAATTCAGCTACAGCAAAATGACTATCAGGCATGCCATGGCCGAATCAATAAATTCTGTTACAGCATACATGATGAAGAAACTGAGTCCAAAAATCATAGTAGAAACTGCACGGAGGTTAGGAATCACAAGTGATTTGGAAGAAGTTCCTGCTTTGGCACTTGGGGTAAATGATGTTTCTATCTTTGAAATGGTGGGTGCTTTTGGCACTTTTGTAAACAAAGGTGAACATACTACTCCCTATTACATCGATCGGATTGAGGATAAAAATGGGAATGTAATCCAGCAATTCACGCCAAAGAAAAGGCCTGCAATGAGTGAAGAACATGCTTACCTAATGCTATACATGTTGAGAGGAGGATTTGAGGAACGTGGTGGGACTAGTCAAGGAGTGCCATATACTATAAGAGAGGGGAATGAATTGGGAGGAAAGACTGGAACAACTCAAAACGCATCAGACGGTTGGTACATGGGTGTCAGTAAAGATCTGGTCAGCGGAACTTGGGTAGGTGGAGATGACCGAGCCATTCACTTCCGAAGCTGGACTGCGGGACAAGGATCCAAAACTGCCAGACCTATTTGGGTGAAATTCATGACTAAAGTCTATGCAGATAAAACATTGGACTATACAAAAGGTGCTTTCCCAAGACCGGAAAGGCCATTAAGCATAGAAATCAATTGTGATGTCTATGAAAAAGAAAGTCAACGCTTCGCAGACTTTGACTACGACGCCAAGAAAAACGATTTTTAAATAACATACTTCAAAGAAAACAGCCTTATACCAAGGCTGTTTTTTAATTTTAGGCCATGCAATCATCTTCTTATACTCCCGAAGAACATCTTCAGCTTCCTGACCAACCGGGCGTTTACAAGTATTTCAATGAGGAGAATGAATTGATCTATGTGGGTAAGGCCAAAAGCCTAAAAAAGCGTGTAAGCAGTTATTTCAACAAGAATACAGGAGTGAATCATAAGACCAGAAGAATGGTCAAGGAGATACGCAAAATCGAAATTACACTGGTTGACAATGAATTTGATGCTTTGCTGCTCGAGAATAACCTGATCAAGAAAATTCAGCCAAAGTACAATATTTTATTACGGGACGATAAGACATATCCGTATCTGCTGATTACAAAAGAAAACTTCCCCAGAATATTCCCAACAAGGAAAATGATCCCTAAGCGCGGTACTTACTTTGGTCCGTTTGCCAGCGTGAAGGCAATGAATAACGTCCTCGATTTGATACGCGAATTGTTCACTATTCGAACGTGCAAGCTGGATTTATCCCCATACAAAATAGCCGAAAACAAATACAAAGTCTGCCTTGAATACCACATCAGAAATTGCCAAGGTCCATGTGTTGGCTATCAAAATGAGCAAGCATACCAGAAAGATATTGAACAAGCGAAACATATTCTTAAAGGAAACTTGGGTGTAGCGAAGACCTATTTTAAACAGGAGATGCAGCATTATGCAGAAAGTATGGAATATGAAAAGGCCCATCGGTATAAAGAAAAATATGACCTGTTAGAAAAGTATCAGGCAAAATCCCTGATCACAAATCCCGGTTTTGGAAATCTCGACGTATGTACGATCGTCTCCGATGAAAAGAGTGCATATGTGAACTACATGCGGGTCAAAAGTGGATCTTTGATAGTCTCTAAAAATGTGGAAATCAAAAAAAGGCTGGATGAAGAGGATGAAGAGATCTTGTTGATAGCCTTGATAAGACTTCAGGATCAATTTCAAAGCGATGCAGATGAGGTCTTGTTAAACGTGGAATTATCAAATCCAATAGAAGGTCTCAATGTTTTTGCCCCAAAAATAGGGGATAAGAAAAAGCTTATAGAATTGTCTTTAAAAAATGCTCTTTTCTATAAAAAGGAAAAAGCTCTTTTAATTGGCCTCAATCTGGATAAAAAAGATCGTGTCATCAGACAACTTCAAAAAGATTTAAGCCTATCTGAAATTCCGGATCACATAGAATGTTTTGACAATTCAAATATTCAAGGCACCAGTCCTGTTGCTAGTATGGTTTGCTTTCTGAATGGTAAGCCCGCAGTAAAAGAATATAGACATTACCATATCAAAACGGTAGAAGGACCAAATGACTTTGCCAGCATGAAAGAAATTGTTGGAAGACGGTATAAGCGACTTTTAGAAGAAGGTCTTCCTATGCCAAAACTTGTCGTAATCGATGGAGGAAAAGGCCAATTGTCATCGGCTGTTGAAGCCTTACAGGAATTGGGAGTTTATGGTAGAATGCCCATCATCGGGATCGCAAAGAGGCTTGAGGAAATTTATTTCCCAGGAGATTCCTACCCTATTCACATAGATAAAAAGTCGGAAAGTCTTAGACTCCTTCAGAGAATCCGGGATGAAGCTCACCGCTTTGCAATTACTTTTCACAGAAATGTGAGAAGTAAAAATGCATTCGGGACTCAATTGACTTCCATTCCTGGAATTGGAGAGAACACAGCTGATAAGTTGCTGAGTCATTTTAAATCGCTAAAAAAGATAAATGAAGCCGAAGAAGAAGAATTAGCTTCTGTAATTGGACTTAGCAGAGCAAAGGCTTTATTGGAATGGAAAGAAAAAAATAAAGGGGCTTGAAGCCCCTTTATTTTTTACCATTCCCAAAGATTGTTTTCGAACTCCAGTAGTTTATATTCAAAGGCCAGGGCATTTATGTATGCCTGCACTTCCGGATTTGTACTATCGCTTGAAACCAAATCCGCGATCAAGGCATCATCAGGGTTTGTGAACCTTCTGACGACCGATCTGAACAATCTTGTTTCAAAAGCTTCATCATAAGTCAGGCTTTTTGACAAATTATTAAAGTTTATCCATCTCGCTGTTGGATGATCTTTGAAGTAATTGTAGAAATCTTTGTATCTGATATAGGCGATTGTTTTTTGACCAGCATTAGAGTTAGTCTGAGATGGCATGACCAATTCAATGTATTTGATGTCAAAAACCATATCGGAATGATGTTTATCAAAAACAAAATCTTCCTTAAAATCAATGTAGTAAAGCTGCTTGGAGAAAATACTGTCTCCAGTTGCGTTTAACCAAAAATTATTTTGGAAATCAGCAATTGATAATGGCCTTGTAAAGTTTTCATCTGCAAAAACCTCTAAAGCATTCTCGTCAACAACTGCCTTGTAGATGTGATTTACAATCCCGTTTGATTTAGAATCACCTGACCCATAAAGAGATAGATTATATTTTTCGCGAAGATCAATTCTTCTCCAAACTGCGATTTGATACATTTTATCATCCTCACGAATTCTCTTTGCAGAGTAAACGGTATCCATATCAAACGTTCTGTCACCAAATCCCGATGGATTCACACTGGTGGCAATCTGCGCATTACCAGTTAAAGGTATTAACCCAACTGCAACGAGCAAGCCTAGACTTAGTTTAAGAACAAATTTTTTCATCATCACATTAGTTATCTATATCAAACAGAACTACTATCCTTATTTAATTGGAATTCGGATAATTTCAGGTTGATTGGTTGCAATCTTATTACCACGAAAGTTGGTACGTGTCACTTGGGTGATTCGAACAACAATGTCATCTCCTGGCTTAGCACTTTCAAGAAGAGGTCTCATCGCCAAACTATTACCACTAGTAATTTGAACTGTTGTTCTTGGTACTTCATTTCTCAAAAGGATCAATTCACCACCCGTTACTTCAAATTTTGCATCTTTTGCCATTGTTCTGCCAAAGGTGGGTTCAGCCATTGCTTCAACTTTCAAGCCACTTAATGTCCCGACAGGATGAGCCTGACTTAGGTCTAGAGGACCACCACCAGTCACAGGTCTGATTTTTGGAGCAGGCACTGGCTTTATATCATACGCTACATCACCGATTCTATTGCCTCCACTACTTACTCCAATAGTGACTTTTCCGGATGCACCAGGTACGACTGTCAATTGGCCGGGCTTATTTCCTTTAATAGATTGGCCATTACTTACCGTGAAATCAGGAGAATAAGTGTTTCCTAAAGCCGGAACTTCAATCATTAATTCGTTTGCGCAATCAGCATAAAGCTGTTGTACAACTTCCGATGAAACTTTAATGACTGGCTGAGCAACGAAGTACTCATATTCAACTGGAAGTACTTTATCTTCTCCGCCCACATTGGTGATGATTTCACCCTTTATGATTCTCTTAGAAAGTCCTCTGTCATCATATTGTGTTGCAGGAGTGGCTGTAAATTCGATTTTACCAAATCCTTTTGCATCAACTGGAACAGATCTTCCATCAATGGACATTGTCGGGGCTGCTGATGTTGAGCTTGAAGCAATGAACATATCTGCTTCAAATTTAGTACCCGCTGCGACTACGTTTGATAACGCAGCAATTCTTGCTTCGGTAACGTCGGCTTTGAAATAAAATGATCCAATCGTGTTAGCTACCGCTGTGAGGGATTCACTTTCAATATTTAAAACTTCATTTTGATATTGTGAAATGAGAGCTATTACTGCACCAACAGGAGACTTTACAAAATTCAATGCAACAAAATCCTTATTTCTAACCTCACGATCATTTGCGAATAACGCAATGTCTTTTGCATCATTTGCGATCGGGTTGAACTTTAGCTCTGGCAAACCCACTTTGGTTAAAATTTCGCTGATCTTGGTAGGATAAGCATTAAGCCTTTCTTTCATTTCAGCACCTTTACCATTATTTGCGAAAAGGTTTCCTGTGATTTCAGTATTCTTTAAGTTAGCATTTATGAAGTTTCCTTCCTCGTTTTTGGCATTTGCCTGAACTATTAAATCTTGCTTTAGCTCTTCCAAATACGTATAGACGTCAGCCGTTTCTTTTCTGATTTCTTCTGAGGCTGACACTTTAGGAAAATCTTTCTCATTGTTTCCCTGTTGCTCAATCGTATACTTTATTGATTCAACTGTTGACTGGTTTTTACTAATGTAATTTTTGGAGGTTCGCTCCATCCCGTCGTTTAACAGTACAAATTTCTGAAGAATCTGGTTACTTACCTGAAGGGCCAATAAGGCCGTTAATACCAGGTACATCATCCCGATCATCCGTTGTCTAGGTGTCTCTTTAGCTCCTGCCATTTTGTTCGTTTAATTGATATAAATGAATAGAAGAGAATTAACCTTTCATAGCGGAAAGCATTCCACCATAGATTTTATTCAACGAACTAACGTTTTGATTAAGTTTTGCCAACTCATTCTTAAATGCCTCAGTTTCTTTTCCTGCTGCACTTAATCCTTCCATTGCAGCGGTCATGTTAGCATAGAATTTATTCAAAGTCTTCACATGGCTATTCGCATCCTGAAGTTCCATTTCATACACTGCATTGAGGGCAGAAAGGTTCTTGGTAACTGTGATCACCTGGTTGTGGTATTCCTTAGCATCCTGGGAGGCAGAAGACATTTCTGTAAGAGCAGCAGCCGTCTTACTGTAAGAGGCATTCATATCTACAAGTGTTTTCGCTGCAGATTTTACATTGGTTGCGTATTCGTTTGTTGCTACGGCTGCATCAGCCAAGTTGCCCATTTTTTCCGCTGAAGTCGCCAAGTTTTGCATACCCTTTCCAAGGCTTTCGATTAGTTCAGGACCCACTTTTGCCGTAGCCAACATTTCGTCAAGCTTCTGAGATACATTGTCACCTTTAGCTTTTTTTGCAGGTGCTCCTTCACCTAATTCAGGATAGATTTTACTCCAATCCATCTCCTCATGTCTTGGCTCAAATGCAGAAAGGAAAAATATAATCGCCTCAGTGGTAAGACCAATTCCAATCATCCAATTAGCTCCTTGCCAATCAAGAATCTTGAACATTGCACCAAGGATTACAACCGCTGCACCAATACCATAAACCTTTGGCATGATGTCGTTGTAGAATTTTGCTGAGAAAGAGTTGCTGTTGCTAGCCATTTGTTAAATTAAAATTAAGGTGTTAGGTTTTTTTTGGTGGGTTGAGTTTTTGAAAATTATCTTCTGGTTCTTTTGCTGGATTTGACATCCATAGAACCCGATCTTCCTATGAAGGTCATAACAGTCCTAAAACCTATGTGTGCCTGAGCTACATCCTCATATTCATAAGTTCTTGTACTGGTCTCTAAATAATGAGCAATATCCTTCCAGCTCCCGCCTCTTACAACTTTTCTTGGCTCTAAAGGATCTGCATATACTGGATCTAAATCCCATGTAACAGTACTTGATGTTGTACCATAAGCATCAAGAACCCATTCTGCGACATTTCCAGACATATTGTACAGTCCAA
>VFKK01000129.1 GCA_009885605.1 Cyclobacteriaceae bacterium
GATGTAAATGGTGACGGTATAATTACAAGAGGTGGAGACAAAGATGACAGAGCGATCATAGGAAATCCTTTTCCAAAATTCGTGTATGGTATTACTAACAACTTCACTTTTGGAGCGTGGGATGCGAGTATCGTAGCATCAGGATCTTATGGAAATCAATTGTTGATGAGACACTTGTACAGTACTGCAAATGCGGATGGAGTATTTAACATGGTCGAGAGAATGAGCCGTAGATTCAAATCCCCTGAAAATCCCGGAGACGGACTATTCGGAACTTCAACCGGAGGCGGTAACGTGACGGGTATAGAGAGAGACTGGAACAACAGTAATTTCATCTTTGACGCATCCTATTTCACGATCAGAAATATCACGGTAGGTTACACATTTGGTGCATGGGCTAAAGTCTTGAAATCAGCAAGAGTTTATGCTTCAGCTCAAAACGTATTTGTATTCACCAAGTATTGGGGTGGATCAAATCCTGAAGTCAGTTCACAAGGTAACGGACAAGGAGATGGTGGCAACTTGAGCCCGGGCGTTGACTTGTCAAACTATCCTGTACCGAGAACACTCACTATCGGTGCTAACATTAATTTTTAATCCTTGATCACTCAACTTTGATCCCAGAGAAAAAATGAAAAAACATATAATAACAATATTTGCCGCAGGCTTGCTTCTCACAGGTTGCGAGGAATTTCTGACAGTAATACCGGAAACCTCGCTTAGTTCTGCTACATTCTTTAAAACAGAGAATGATTTCCAACAAGCTGTGAATGCAGCATATGTGCCTTTACGTGCTATTACAAATGATCGATCTTATCTTCTAGGCGAGCAACATTCAGATAACACCTATTATGCTCGAAATATCTTGTTTGGTGCTACAGAGCAGCAAGAAGATCTGGCAGATTTTGCAGATCCCGTGTCTAATGGGATTTCATCAAATGTTCACGTGCTTAATCAATATCGATTAGATTACGTGATTATTGCACGGGCAAATCAGGTTTTAGATTTGATAGACGATGTAGAAATGCCTCAGGCATCAAAGGATAATCTGAAAGGACAAGCTTTGTTTTTGAGGGCCTATGCTTATTTCGAACTCGCCAGGTATTTTGGAAGTGTTCCTTTGCACCTTATCCCTGTACCAAATAGAGAAGAGTCTGCATTGCCGCTTTCTCCAGAAGCAGAAATTTATGCCCAGATTGTCAAAGATGCAGAAGCAGCAATTCCATTACTGCTTCCAAAGTCAACTCAGCAACCGGGAAGAGCTACATCAGGTTCCGCAAGAATGTTACTTGCCAATGTTTACATGGTTCTGAAAGATTGGGCAAAAGCAGAGAAATTGCTGAAAGAAATCGTAAGTAGTAATCAATATTCGCTGATTTCTTCTTATGCCAATGTTTTTTCAGAAAACGTAGCAAACAAGAATAATGCTGAGTCAATATTTGAGGTTCAGTATTTGGAAGGAGCTGCTGGTTTGAACGGAAGCTTTATTTACAACTTCATGCCAAGACCAATCAGTCCGACAGAATTGAAACCGATTACAGGTACATCCAATACACAGCCTTTGGATGGAGAAGGAAATAATATTCCAACTCCGGATATAATTGCAGCTTATGAGCCGGGTGATTTGAGAAAAGATGCTTCCATCGGAACAGTATTCCTGGCTGGTAGTTTTAGGGCAGACAAAAACTATCCTTACATTAAGAAGTTTGCAAAAACTCACTCACTTCATGGAAACCATGGAACTAACTTCCCGATTTACAGATATTCAGAAACGCTACTGTTCTTGGCAGAAGCTCTTAATGAGCAAGGTAAAACAGGGGAGGCTATTCCTTATATTAATCAGGTGAGAACAAGAGCTGGTTTGGGAGCCACACCTGCTGCTGGACAAGCTGATCTGAGAGAAGCGATTTTCAAAGAGAGAAGAGTGGAGCTCGCTTTTGAAAACAAGAGATGGTTTGATATTACCAGAACGGGAAGAATTAATGAAATTATTATTCCTTATGGAAAGAGAATAGTTGCCAATCCTTTGGCTTATTATTACCCTCCGGTAAATGGAGCAATTCCAAGATCTAACGTGTTTACCAATTTGTCTAAATACTACGGACTTCCTGCTGCAGAATCTGATTTGAGTCCTTTCTTCTAAAAGGAAAACAGTTTAAATAAAAATACCCAACACTGGTAGGAGGAGCGTTTTCTGACTATTGGTGTTGGGTTATTTTAGGCCAATATTTAATTTGATGAATAGTCATTATTCTTCGTGGGTGGTTTTATTTATGATCAATTAATTACCACCTTTTAATGCATTTAAAGTCAATTCAATAAAAACCCCGGAAATATGTATCGAAACAATTTTATCAGAAACTTCTTCTTCCTCTCAGCATTAATCCTGGTGTCTTTTGGATGTGCTAAAAAAGAAGAAAAACCCCAACTCACGGGTAATCCTAAAATAGATAAGCTGAGACTTCCGGAAGGATTTGTGGCTGAGCATATCTACAGCCCGGGTGAAAATGAGCAAGGTAGCTGGGTAGCCATGACCTTCGATGACAAAGGCCGAATGCTAACTGCTGACCAATACGGATTCATATATCGACTGGAATTGCCTCCAATCGGTTCCGATTCCACGGTCAAACCCAAAGTTGAAAAACTCCTCATCGGCAATGTAGCCGAGCCTCAAGTGGGCATGGGCTATGCACAGGGATTGTTATATGCGTTCAACAGTCTTTATGTGATGGTCAATCACAACGGAAACGAAACTTTTGAAAGAGGCACCGGTCTTTATCGAATTCAGGATTTGGATGGAGATGACCAGTTCGAAACTATCACTCAGGTAAGAGCATTTACCGGTGAGCCCGGTGAGCACGGTCCACATTCTTTGAAAGTCACTCCTGATGGGAAGTCGATTCTCGTGGTAGCAGGAAATCACGTGGATGTTCCTGAAATGGACGCCTACAGACTTCCAAGAGTTTGGCAAGAGGACAATCTTTTCCCTTTGATCAAAGACCCTAGAGGTCATGCGAACAACCGTACAGCACCCGGAGGTTGGATTGCTAAAATCGATCCTGAAGGTAAGACTTGGGAATTGATATCAGCCGGTTACCGAAATCAGTTTGACGTTGCCTACAACGAAGTTGGAGATATGTTTACTTATGATTCAGATATGGAGTGGGACTTCGGAATGCCATGGTATCGTCCAACCCGAATTTGTCACGTAACCAGTGGTTCTGAATTTGGATGGAGAACAGGTAACTCTAAATGGACTCCAGTATATCCTGATAACCTTCCCGCAATGTTAAACGTCGGCCAAGGATCTCCTACTAACGTAATGTTTGGCACAGAAGCTAACTTCCCTGATAAATACAAAAAAGCGCTTTATACCTTTGATTGGAGTTTTGGAATTATCTATGCCATTCATTTGACGCCATCAGGAGCTACTTATGAAGCTCAAGCTGAAGAGTTCATCTCAGGATCCCCACTACCGCTTACTGATGGGACAATCGGGCCAGACGGAGCGATGTATTTTGCTACAGGCGGTCGTCGACTCGAATCTGATCTTTATCGGGTTTATTACAAAGGAGAGGTGGATGCCTACAAGCCTCTACAAGAAGCTGATTTGCCTGAAGAAGCAAAGACCAGAAGAAAACTGGAACAATATCACATGGCCGGTGCTCCTGCTGAGGCTCTCGATATAGCGTGGGAAAATTTAAATCATAAAGATCGATTTGTCCAATATGCAGCCAGAGTTGCAGTTGAACATCAGCCTTTAGCTTCTTGGAAGGAAAAGGCATTGAGCGAAACCGATCCGGTCAAGAAAACTCAAGCCGTGCTTGCCTTGGCTCACCATGCAACTGACGCAGATGCTGCAGCTATGGTCAATTCTCTGATGAAAATTGACTACAAAGCACTTTCCACTAAAGAGAAGCAGGATTTGCTTCGTACTTTCGAAGTGATCTTATATCGCTATGATAAGGGAGCAGCTTCCGTTAAACCCGGCCTTATCGCATACCTCGATCCTAATTTCCCGACAAATGACAACCTTTTGGATCGTACCATGAGCGTTTTGTTAGTTCATTTGGATGCACCTACTGCAGTTGAAAAAACCTTGGCTTTGCTAAAAATTGCCAAAGACGACCCTAACTATCAGAAGACTTATACTGCTTCTTCGGATTTGATCATGAGAAATCCTCAGTACGGTATGGACATCGCAAACATGCTTGCGAACGTACCACCTGCCCAGCAAACGTATTTTGCCACTGTGTTGGGTGGCGCGAAGTCAGGCTGGACTCCGGCTATGCAGGAAGAATATTTTACCTGGGTTCGTAATGCTCTCACCAATTACAAAGGAGGCAGAAGCTATGTAGGTTTCCTTGACAGAGCGAGAAAGATGGCACTTGCAAATGTGGCTAAATCCGACTTTGAAAAGTATGATGAAATGTCCGGTGGCAAATTGTTGACAGAAAGTGGAAATGACTTGGTCAATACAGGCATACAGCCTGAAGGTCCTGGAAGAAGATGGACAATGGAGGAAGCTCTTCCATTTATGGATACGCTTGTCGGCAGAGACTTGGTAAAAGGAAAAGCAATGTATGCTGCTACGCTTTGTCAGTCTTGTCATACCATGCAAGGTGAAGGTGGTGCAATCGGTCCTGATTTGAGTCAGCTGGGAACCAGATTCTCTGCAAAAGATATTCTTGACGCAACCATCAATCCAAGTGCAGTGATTTCCGAGCAGTATCATTCGACTACTTTAGAATTGAAAGCAGGCGGATCAATCGTCGGCAGATTGACAGATGAAGACCCAACAAACTACTACATCTCTCAGAATCCTTTCTCTCCTGATGATATTCGTACCGTACCGAAAAACACGGTTACCATTGCCAAAAACTCTGAGGTTTCTATCATGCTTCCGGGTCTGATCAACAGACTTAACCCTGAAGAACTGAGAGATTTGATGGCATATTTGATCTCTGGCGGAAATCCTGATCACGAAGTTTACAAGCCTGCACCAGCTCCGAAATGAGAACTCAATTCAAAACCAAACTAGGTAAACTTGCGGTTTATGGCCTTGCATTAGGTTTGATTGCAGGTGGATTTTGGTCTTGCAAAAATTCAGAAACTGCGGGAGCAAGAAAACTCGAAGTCTCTGATGTGATCAAATCTGCGGATGGATTCGAATCCATTTTCGACGGAAAAACCCTGGCTGGTTGGGAGTTTGATCCGGTTTATTGGTCCGTTCAAGATGGGGCAATAACAGGAATCATCACTCCTGAGACGGTATTGAAAAACAATACCTTCATCATCTGGAAAGGTGGAGAGCCTGCAGATTTCGAATTGAAAGTGGATTATTGGATCTCTGATGCAGGTAACTCCGGAGTTCAATACCGAAGCGATCGATTTACAGAATTACCGTTTGCGCTGAGAGGTTATCAGGCGGATATTGATGGAGGAAATCGATATACCGGCCAAAACTATGAAGAGCGAAAAAGAACCACACTCGCTTATCGTGGTCAGAAAACCCGAATCACAAGTCAGCCGGATAGTATCACAGAAACGCGTGGATTTGTTGAGCGAAATGCCTGGAAAGGTCTGAATCTCGTAAGCGAACTCGGAAACCGAGATGAGTTAGGCGCTTTGATCAAAAAAGGAGAATGGAACAACATTCACCTCGTGATCAAAGGAAACGTGATGAAGCACTATGTAAATGGTACTTTGATGAGCGAGGTGCAGGACGATGACGCAAAAAATCGGGTGCTGAAAGGTATGATGGGTTTCCAGGTTCATGTGGGTCCCCCGATGAAAGTACAGTTTAAGAATATCATGCTGAAGAAGTTGTAAAAAGACTTCTCTGCAAGCAATAGAACCCCTGGAAAAGAGCCGCAAGGCTCTTTTCCTTTTTTCGGGAATGGATTTAAAAATTAGTCATGAACCTTTGCCTCTTAAATTCAGAATTAAAGCCTAGAGCCAAATTCATTTTCCGTCTCTCCACAATAGCGCTCGAAAGATAATTTCATAAAAAATGTCGGAATTAGTGGGGTAGCATTCGGTGAGTTGAAAAGTTTCGGGTTAGGTAATGCCATTGGGAATTTACGGTTTTATAACAGCAGATCAGACCGTTAAGAAAATGGGTTAGTTTCCGAAGTGAAACGAGGGAAATCCACCCATTTTTAGGGTTGATTAATGTTTTAAAATCAAATAGTCCAGAATTATTCAATCAGCACTGAACATTGCCTATTTGAAGTAAATAACCGGGCATTAAGGTTTTTGGTTACTTTTTGGCTTCAAAAAGTGACAATGAAAAAAACTGCGAGCAGGGATTAAATTATAGGAGAGCCTTCATTCTATGCCGCCGGAAGTGCCTTCACTCCGGCATAATTAAAGAACGTGCGTGGAGACACTCACGTCGGCGAAAAAATCTTTCTGCCAAAACCCAAATTTCCTTTCTGATTTTTTGAGGAATGGCAAAGCAAGATTCTACTAAATGCCTAACTTAACTCCATGCTTTTCTGAAAAACCCATATAGGGCAGGACAGTCTCAGATAGCTTTTTTTATAGGTTACAACCCCGTCAAATAACCCCAAAATGAATCTTTCAGGCGAAGCCAGATGGAAAAATAAAATCTCCAATTCTCATCAATTGGGAGGGATAGAAACCTCAATTCTGGACAATGGACCAGGCAGAGGAACCCGAATTGCCTGGATCAATACCGGTACAGGGCTGAGATATAAAATAGTTCTGGATCGGGGAATGGATATCCTCGATACGTTCTTCAATCAGCATAGCCTCTCCTGGCTCAGCCATGCAGGCAATGTATCCCCTCATCTTTTTTCCAATGCAGGAATCGACTGGCTTCGGACCTTCGGCGGCGGCTTGCTCACTACCTGCGGAATTTCTTACATGGGCCCACCAAACGACGACGAGTTTGGAAAAAGAGGCCTTCACGGCAATTTTAGCAATACTCCCGCAGAACTTATCTCGATCACTCAGCCGGATATTCATTCCGGAAATCTGGATTTTCAGATTGTAGGGTTGATCAAAGAAACAACCACTTTTGGGCCAAGTCTGGAATTGAAGAGAACCATTTCCGGGACGATTGGCAAAGCGGCAATTCGAATCAAAGACGAAGTGACCAACAGGGGAAATACCCCGGCGCCTCACATGATTTTGTACCATATCAATTGCGGTTGGCCGCTGATCGATGAGGGAACGCGGATCATTTGGCAAGGAGAAAGAAAGGCGAAACCAAGCGATGCCAATAACACGGATTTCAATCTGAAACATGAATTCACCAGATGCGCAGCCCCGATGGATGAGCATTCCGGTTTTGGAGAAGATGTGGCTTTCATTGATCCCAAAACCGATGAAAATGATCAGGTGCTCTGTGGCTACGCAAATGATGCCCTTCAGCTGGCAATGAGTATTTCCTTTTCCAAAAAGCAAATGCCCTGGCTGATCAACTGGCAGCACTGGGGCAAAAATGAATACGTAACTGCTTTGGAGCCTGCCACTCATCCTCCGGTCGGACAAACTGCTGCCCGAAAAGACGGAACGCTGATATTTCTACAGCCCGGAGAAACCAGACAATACGACCTCGATCTTCAAGTCCTGAATGGAAAAGAGGAGATTGAAGCTAAATTTCACAAATAATTAATTGATTGATAATAACCCCACAGTACTATGAGCTTAGCAAAAAAAGCACTCGAACAAGGAGAAGGAATTCTGAGATTGACACCGACATGGGTTCCCCGATCTTTCTGCGTTCCCGGCAGAAGAATCAAGCTTCATCCGGATGATTATTATATTTTGGGTGGCCAGAGAGGAGGAATTGACGAGCGTTGGTTTTCTTCTACCACACCTGCACAAAACGGTCCCTTGACCAGCAAAAATGAAGGCTTGAGTCATATTGCTTTTGAAGAAAACGGAAAAACGGAATTGTTTCTGTTGAAGGACGCAGTGGATGAAATTGGAAGTGAAATCATCGGAAGCCGACTTTGGGATGAATTCAAAGCATGGCCGATGTATTCCAAGTTTTTTGACAACATGGGACCGCTGCCTCATCATATCCATCCAAGCGATGAGTATGGAGCTTTGACCGGTCAGAAAGGAAAGCCGGAAGCTTACTACTATCCGCCACAAGTCAATAATCATGGGGGAGATTTTCCCTATACTTTCTTCGGTATTGCTCCTGGTACTACCAAAGAGCAGATCAAGGAATGTCTGATGAACTTTGACAAAGGCGATAATAAAATCACCAATTATTCTCAGGCATTCAGACTTCAGCCGGGTACAGGTTGGGATGTTCCTCCGGGAATGCTTCATGCGCCTGGAAGCTTATGTACCTATGAGCCACAAAAGGCTTCAGATATTTTCGCGATGTATCAGTCTCTGGTAAATGAGGCGATTATTCCGGATGAATTGCTTTGGAATGCTACGCCGAAGAATCGGGTAGGGGATTATGATCTGCTTGTTGAGATGATTGACTGGGATCTGAACGTCAATCCAAACCTGCTTGAGACTCGGTACATGGAGCCGATTCAGGTGGAAAATGAAGCCAAAATGAACGCTGCTGGATACAGTGATAAATGGATTTGCTACCGTTCTCATGACTACAGCGCGAAGGAATTGACCATTTTCCCCGGGCAAACTGTGACCATCACGGATGCTGCTGCTTATGGCTTGATCATGATGCAGGGTCACGGAAAGATGGGCGTGTGGGACATTGAAACCCCTGCTTTGATCCGCTTTGGACAGTTGACAAATGACGAGTTTTTTGTGAGCGAAAAAGCTGCAAAAGCTGGAGTGAAAATCACCAATCATTCTAAAACAGATCCGATTGTAATGCTGAAGCATTTCGGTCCAAGAAACCCGGATTTGGTAGTAAAATAAGTCAACAGTCCACTGTCGACGGTCCACAGATGCCCTTGAGAAACTTCCATCTTGGTTTTAAGGATTGAGGTTCAAAATGGGAAGCAGTGGACGATGGTCCGTGGACAGTTGACAAAAACAAACTCACTAACTAATAACCCAATAACTCTTTTATCATGAACAACTTCCCCAGA
>VFKK01000108.1 GCA_009885605.1 Cyclobacteriaceae bacterium
CTGGCGAGTGGCTGGAAAACAACGAAACAAAACCACAATTCCAAGTGAAAAATATGCCAGGACAAATTGATAAAGGAATTGATAAGCAACTTGAAAAAGCAGTGGAAGAACTTTTGAAAGATGTGAAGTAAGCGAATTGGCATTAGGGGCAATAAAAAAAACCTGGCTTTATCGGCCAGGTTTTTTTGTGTGATTACCAAAAATTACTGGTAAGTCTTTGTGTTCAGGGTTTCATCGTTCTTGAAGAATGAAGAAAGTTTACCGAATGAACTTTCGAAATAGCCTTCAAGCATTCTCTTAATGATAAATGTTCTGTATTCGTCTTTTGAGACGATCGGAAAATACTCATGACTTTTGCCATATGACTTGTGGCTAACAAAACCTTTTCTTTCAAGGATTCTTACAATTGTTGATACTGTGTTGTAAGCGGGTTTTGGTTCAGTCATTGGCAATAAGATATCTTTCACGAATCCTCGCTCGATATCCCAAAGGATTTGCATGATCTCCTCTTCTGCTCTGGTTAATGGTTTCATAAATAAGGTGTTAAGTTTTAAATCGATATTAAATTATTCATTTAGTTTCTTTTTTGCAAAAAAAACTCCAAGAATAATATTAATATTTAGTTTAAAAATAATTAAGATGCTGATTGATAATAGATTAAAAAAAGCCTTCGGGGGAAGGCTTTGTGTTTTGTACTATTTATGTTGTTCTCATTTTGATTATTCCGGTAGCATGCAGGAGTTTGACTATCGGATAAGTAGGATCAAACTCATACCATTTTACTGCAAAATTGGGTCTGTTTGGGAGTTTGTGGTGGTTGTTTTGAAACAGCTCACCAAGCATCAAGACATCCAAAAGAAGACTGTTTTTTGAGTGATCATTGTTGTCAAAATTTGAATATCCATACTTGTGTCCGCTCCAATTGACAATCGCCCCATGGACAGGGCCCATCATAAAGTGGATTGGCAGTAAGAAATACATCCACCAATGCGTACCTGCCAATTCAAAAACAGAAATACTCAAGACATAAATCAGGATATACACGATACCCCAACTCACTCTTACTAACATGGTGTCTGCAAATCTGTCGAACTTGTTCCAATCTGGAATGTCTTTTGAAAACCTGTCTTCCGGCTTTAGCTTAAAGGAGAAATAATCATTGTATATATTTTTTGTCTTCCACATCATGGTAAAAAGATTTTCTGTATGATGAGGACTATGAGGGTCCAGTGGAGTATCGCTGTAGGCGTGGTGCATCCTGTGGAGAATCGCATACGCTCTGGGCGATAAATACGAGCTCCCTTGCCATAACCAGGTAAAAACATAGAAGAAACGCTCCCAAAACTTTGTCATGGAGAACATTTGGTGGGCTGAATACCTATGAAGAAAGAAACTCTGGCAGAACAGGGAGAAATACCAGTGCAATAGAAACAGGGCAATAATAATCACTTGATAGTTGATTAAAGATGATGATACAAATATAAGGTTTACTCTTCAAAAACGCCTGATTTCACAAACGAAGAATTGAATTTAGAAAATGATTTTTATCAGATTATAATTGAAAATTGATTTATTTTAACTGCAACACAAGGATTAAACCATGAATAAGGCGCAAAGTTTTTTAATCAAAATTTTCTTGGGAGGGATTTCAGTTTTAATAGCTGAGTTTTTATTACCGGGAGTTCACATTGAAGATTTCATGACAGGATTTCTTTTGGCGGCAGTAATTATTTTGATCAATGTTACCCTTAAGCCTATTTTAATCCTGCTTACCCGTCCAATCACTCTGATTACTTTCGGACTGTTTTTGTTGGTTATTAATGCACTTATGATCCTTTTGGCAGACCGGTTTATTGAGGGATTTAGCGTAGATGGATTCTGGTGGGCTATTTTGTTTGCCATAGTAATCAGTATTATCAATCCCCTCTTTGGCAATTGAATGGATTTAGGGGATTAAACGGTTCTGGTCTTTAACTCTGATGTAATGTTTCCTGTTTCCCATCTTATCAGAGGTGTAGATAATGGGGCCTGCAGACCTTTTTATTTCAACAATTAACAGAAATTTCTCACCCATATTTTTCTTTTCCGCTTCGTGATCCGGTATTTGATAGAGTTCACATGACAGAGATACTCTCGGAAAGCAAAAAATCTCATTTGCAGATTCCACCATGAATTTTTCTTCTTCAGGATCAATTCCGATTATTTTTTTTTGATCAGAAAGTCCTATTAAAACTATGCCCCCATCAGAATTAGCCATGGCTGCTAAAGTGCGTGCAATTTTTTCCTTCGATGTTACTTTCTGCTTGAAATCCAGCGTGTTACTTTCTTCCGAGTTGATCAAAAATTTTATAAATTCTTCATCAAACTTTCTTAAATACATTTTATTCCTTGAGAATTTGGTTATATATTAATAATTCATTTTGTATCATTGAGCATCATTTCTATTTCTTTCATAATAACTAAAACTTTTAAGTCATGTCAATCCCCAATCCAGGTTTTGATCCCAAAAATATCGATGAGCTAAAGAGGGAGCTGAAGAAACAGGGAAAACCATTTAAGATAATCCCTGATGAGGAAAATTCGGATGAATTTGTCAATTTTTATTTTGTTGGGATGTTTGAAGGAAGAGAGGTCATTTACGATGCCGCTCTTTATACGTTGAGACTTCACCATTCAAGTGAAGTTTATGAGTTGGCTGAGCATGAGGCAGCCAAGAAATTCCCAAACTTCAAAGGAATAACTTACGAGGAGGATGAAGAAGGGAATATGAAGCCATTGACGAGTGAAGAAGAAGAGATCGGCTGGTTCATTACGGAGATTATTATGGATATCGAAGAAGATGAATCAGTGAAAGTTCAGGAGTTTGTTGACCTTGATACCAATCACGACTATGGAATTGGATTAGATGCCGCCTTGAATATTGATTCGATTGATGAGAAAGTGGTTGCGAAGTTTATCAAGGAATTCAATGACGATACTTTGGTTCTTGATGATACGATGTATGCCTTTCAATCAGAAGAGGAAGACGTGGAAGAGGACGATTAATGCAGAGATTTTCTAACAATACGATTCAACGCTTGTTAAAAAGACAAGCGTTTTTTTATGCTCAAAATTGCCTTTTCATCCTTTTATTCTCATCCATTACCAGCAGGTCATAGATTTCCAATGGAGAAATATGAGCTATTGCCGGAGCAGCTTCTTTACGAAGGAACTGTGAAAGAAGAGAATTTTTTCGCTCCGGGAATGATCGATGAGCGATGGATTCTGAATACCCATACCAAGGAATATCTGGAAAAACTTAAAACTCTTCAGTTGAGCAAATCAGAGATTCGGGCTATCGGTTTTCCACTCAGTGAGGTTCTGGTCAAGAGAGAAATCAATATTTTGAGCGGATCGGTTGAAGCTGCCTTATTTGCGAAGGAATATGGCATTGCGATGAATATTGCCGGAGGTACACATCATGCGTTTACCGATCGGGGGGAAGGGTTTTGCCTGCTTAACGACATCGCGATTACAGCCAATTATTTAACTGAGAATCAATTGGCTCAAAAGGTATTGGTTATCGATCTTGATGTTCATCAGGGAAATGGGACTGCGGCTATTTTAGGAAAGCGTCAAAATGTATTCACTTTTAGCATGCATGGGGAAAAGAACTATCCCCATCGCAAGGAGCAATCTCACCTGGATTATGGGCTCCCTGATAAAACAGGCGATCAGGAATACCTTTCAAAGTTAAATTTCTGCCTGGATCAAATCCTTGTTCAATTTGTTCCGGATTTCATCTTGTATCAATGTGGAGTGGATGTACTTGAATCGGATCAACTTGGAAGACTAAGTATGTCTCTTGATGGCATTAAACAAAGAGATAAAACGGTTCTCAATCTTGCTAAAAGTCTCAAAGTTCCGATCATGTGTTGCATGGGAGGAGGGTATTCAAAGCGGGTGAGTCAGATAGTCGATGCACACGCTCAGATATTTAGATTGGCACAGGAAATCTATTTTTGAAAACTTTAACTCAATTTAACCAGGCCTAATTCGAGGCTGCCTTGCAGATTCAATACTTTCTTTATATTTGCGCCCTTGTCAACTATAATATCATAAAAGTGAAAAAAGGACTTAAACTAATCGGTGTACTTGGCCTGGCTACGGTACTTTTCTATGGCTGTGATAAAAAAACCGCTGCCACTTCAGAAGGTGAAACTTCCACTGAGCTTGCTCAGGACGGTGAACTCAAAGTTGCATTTGTATACACAGACAGTGTGATCAACAAGTTTGATTATTTCAAAAAGAAGTCAGCAGAAATTACCGAGAAAGGCAAGAAGTTCGAAGGTGACCTTCAAAGCAGAGCAAAAGGTTTTGAACAGGAAGTAGCTAATTTCCAACAGACCGCTTCTACCATGACAATGAATCAGGCTAGAGCAAAGGAAGAGGAATTGGTGAAAAAGGAGCAAAACCTGGTTACTTATCGGGACAACCTGATGAGAGAGCTTTCAACAGATGAGTCAGGTCTCTATAGCGATGTTTACGATCAGGTTCAGAAGTATATGAAAGACTATGCAACAACAAACAAATTGGATGTAATTCTTAGCTACACTCGTGGAGGTGCAGTTTGGTATGCAACGGACGCGATTGATGTGACAGCTTCGGTAATTGAAGGATTGAACAAGCAATACAATGCAGCTCCTGCAGATACAGCAACTAAAAAGTAATCTCTTTCTTACGTTTAAAGCTTTGAAACCCGGACAGATTCCGGGTTTTTTTGTGGTAAAAAATTGGGTAATTTTGCACCCCTAGAAAATAACTAACCAATGAAAATCACTGAATTTTTAAAACACAACTACCGACACTTCAATGCCGCTGCATTAATTGATGCTGCAGAAGGCTATAAAGCGCATTTGGATAATAATGGCAAAATGATGGTCACTTTGGCTGGTGCTATGTCTACTGCCGAATTGGGTATTTCTCTTGCAGAAATGATCCGTCAGGACAAAGTACAGATCATCACTTGTACAGGTGCCAATCTTGAGGAAGATGTTTTTAACCTGGTAGCTCATGATTATTA
>VFKK01000012.1 GCA_009885605.1 Cyclobacteriaceae bacterium
AAAAGTAATAGGAAGGCAAACTTTGAAAGCGTGTGAATAAATCGGTTCATGAGAGTTTTAATTTCTGCTTGTAAAGGTATTAAAAGAAAAAAGGCAGATCATGGTTCAAATCTTTTTAGATCTTGATTTTTGACAGACCTGAAAACCGCTTCCGAAAAAGAAAATCTAGCGTTCTCCGCATTGGTTTTAGCAAGACCTTTCGATTTTTCCTTTATTTGCCTGAATTCCAAAATATACTTTGGCGTTCTCCAACAAAGTTAAGCTCAATGCGTTTGACTTTTCATCTTTAATCCATCGAACCGAATAAATGAACATTCTTTCCATCAAGAACTTGAGTAAAACATATCAAAGCGGGGCTAGGAAACTGACCGTTTTGGATGAAGTTAATTTCGATATAAAATTTGGAGAAACTCTGGCCATCGTGGGTCCTTCCGGAAGTGGGAAAACCACTCTTTTGGGGCTTTGTGCAGGACTGGATTCTGGAAGCACAGGAAGTGTAGTTTTGAATGGAGAATCTCTTGAAAAGATGACTGAAGATCAAAGAGCATTTGTCAGAAACCAGCACGTTGGGTTTATTTTTCAAAACTTTCAGCTCCTGCCCACTCTGACAGCACTTGAAAATGTGATGGTTCCTTTGGAACTGAAAAAAAGAAAAGATGCTCGTCAAAAAGCACAGGAACTGCTTGAAAAGGTGGGTTTGGGTGATCGAGCCACTCATTATCCTACGCAACTTTCCGGTGGAGAACAGCAACGAGTTTCCATCGCCCGAGCTTTTGCCAATGAGCCTAAAATCCTTTTCGCAGATGAGCCTACGGGAAATCTGGATACGGAAACGGGAGAAATGATCGAGAAGTTGATTTTTGACCTGAACAAAGAACAGGGAACCACGCTGGTTTTGGTGACGCACGATTTGGAGCTGGCAGCGAAAACCCAGCGAATCATTCATATCAAAGGAGGAAAAATACAGGAAGATGTCCAAGCCTGATTATTCCTGGATTCTGAAGATGGCTTTCCGGGATTTTCGGAAAAACATCTCTCGTTTATTGCTTTTTGTTTCTTCGATTGTTGTCGGGATTGCAGCTTTGGTTGCGATCAGCAGCTTTGGAGAAAACCTCACCAAAGACATCGATAATCAAGCGAAGGAATTACTCGGAGCGGATCTAGTGTTGGAAAATAACACGCCGGTTGGAGAGCAGGGCGTAGATAGTTTAGCGGTGGAGACGGCTGCAGAAGTGAATTTTGCATCAATGGTTGCCTATCCGAAAACAGGTGCAAGCAGACTTACTCAGGTTCGTGCCTTGGAAGGTAACTTTCCATTTTATGGCGTATTAGAAACGATTCCTGTTGCCGGTGAGGCTGATTTCCGCGAGGGAGGAAAAAAAGCATTGGTTCAAAAAGCTCTCTTGGCACAATTCAATGCCCAAGTTGGAGATTTTATAAAAGTCGGAAATGTTGACTTTGAGATAGTAGGTGAATTGCAGTCAGTTCCTGGTCAGACAGGAATCACAGCAACTGTAGCACCTACAGTCTACATTCCGATGGAATACCTGCTGGAAACCGGCTTGGTTCAATATGGCAGCCGGGTTAATTACAATCGCTATTTCCTCTTTGCAGAAAACACAAATGTAGAAGAACTCATCAAGCCATTCGAGGATCAATGGGAAGTTGATCGAGTCGACGCTGATACAGTTGAAGACAGAAAACAATCTACAGGAAGATCTTTTGCAAATCTTTCCAATTTCCTTAGTCTGGTCGCATTTATCGCGCTGCTTCTGGGCTGCGTGGGAGTAGCCTCTGCAGTCAATGTCTTCGTAAAAGAAAAACTTGCTTCAGTAGCAGTTTTGAGATGTTTGGGAGTTTCGTCCCTCGATGTTCTTTTAATTTACCTTTCGGAAATTATCCTGATGGGATTGGTTGGAGCAATTTTAGGCTCTTTTTTAGGAACTCTTCTCCAATTCATCCTGCCGGCTGTTTTCGCTGATTTTCTTCCCGTGGAAGTGAATGTCGGAATTTCCTGGATTTCGGTTTTGTTCGGGATAATTACCGGATTGTTCGTTTCGATTTTGTTTGCCTTACTG
>VFKK01000250.1 GCA_009885605.1 Cyclobacteriaceae bacterium
AAAAATCTTCAAAACCTAAATTTCCAATCGTAGGAATCGGGGCTTCAGCCGGTGGATTGGAGGCTTTTGAGCAATTTTTTAGCAATATGCCTCCGGATACCGGAATGGCTTTCGTGGTCATTCAGCATCTCGACCCCACTTATATCGGGATTTTGCCGGAGCTTTTGCAGCGCGTCACTACTATGCCGGTCCAACAAGCTAAGGACGGATTAGCGGTAGAACCCAATTCTGTCTATGTCATCCCTCCGAACAAGAGTCTTTCCGTTTTGAACGGACATCTGCATTTGCTTGTCCCTGTCGAATCCCGTGGACTTCGCTTGCCGATTGATTTTTTTCTGAAATCTCTTGCAATTGATCGCTTACAAAACAGCATTGGGGTGATACTATCCGGAATGGGAAGTGACGGGAGTCAGGGACTGAAATCGATCAAAGAGAACGATGGAATTGTCCTGGTGCAGGAACCAAAATCAGCTAAATTCGACCCAATGCCTCTCAGTGCCTTACAGGCTGTGATAGCAGATGTAGTAGCGCCTGCCACAGAATTGCCTGAAAAATTACTGGCAATCTTGAAGCTGGTACCTGTATCGGATGCCCCAAAAGCCATTGATGAAAAAAGCAAAATCCACCTGGACAAGATCATTATTTTGCTTCGGGAGCAATCCGGACATGACTTTTCGTTTTATAAAAAGAATACCTTGATTCGCAGAATTGAGAGAAGAAAAGGGATTCATCAAATTGAAAAAATAAGTGCTTATGTGAGATTTCTTCAGGAAAACCCGGCAGAAGTAAATATCCTCTTCAAAGAGCTGCTGATAGGGGTGACCAGTTTTTTCAGAGATCCGGAAGTTTGGGAGAATCTAAGAAATAACATAATACCCGAAATGATCAAAGATGTTCCTGATCGCTCTGTGTTCAGGGCCTGGGTCACAGCCTGCTCGACCGGGGAAGAAGCTTATACGCTTGCGATGATTTTTAGAGAAGCGGTCGAAAAATCAGTTGTTCCCAAAGGAATTTCTATTCAGATTTTTGCGACCGATCTTGATAGAGATGCGATAGAAAAGGCTAGAGCCGGACTTTTCTCCGAAAATATTATTGGAGAAGTTTCCCCCGAGAGACTTTCGAGGTTTTTTGTGAAAGAAACTGACGGATTCAGGATATCCAATTCTATTCGGGAAATGGTTGTCTTTGCACCGCAAAACATTATCAAAGATCCACCATTCACCAAGCTGGATATTTTGACTTGTAGAAATATGCTGATCTACATGGAGCCTGAATTGCAGAAAAAACTCATTTCTCTTTTCAATTACACCCTCAATCAGGATGGGATTTTGGTTCTTGGAACAGCTGAAACGTTGGGAGTTTCGGCAGAAGGATTCATGGAGCTTGATTCCAAAATGAAAATTTACAAGCGCACCTCGGCACTTTCTCCTTCTGAGTTGGCAGATTTTCCAAGTGCATTTTTTCGAAGCAGAAGTTTTACGACTGAGCAAAGGTTTGTACCAAGGACATTGGATAACATCCAGACTGTTACAGAACAGTTACTACTCCAGCGATATGCACCGGCAAGTGTACTGGTGAATGAGAGAGGGGACATCCTTTACATCACCGGACGTACGGGTAAGTACCTCGAGCCAGCAGCCGGCAAAGCCAATATGAATATTCATGCCATGATGCGGGATGGTTTGAGTCAGTTGGTTTCAGATGCTTTACGAAAAGCCATGATGGACTATTCGCCTGTTTTTATAAAAAATGCAAAAATTTCAAATAATGATACTTTCCACTATGTAGATGTAACGGTGCAGAGGCTGGAAGCTCCGGAAGCAGTCAAGGGGTTGATCATCATTGTATTTAACGATGTGAAAGATCTCGTTGAAAATAGCAATGCCAAAGGAAGTGGGAGCAGAAGTATCTCCAACGTAAAATTGAAAGAAATGGACGAGCAACTTAAACGAAGCCATGAAGAACTTCAGACCACCCGGGAAGAGATGCAAACTTCACAGGAAGAATTGAAATCCACCAATGAGGAGTTACAGTCCACCAATGAAGAATTGCAGTCCACCAATGAAGAATTGACAACTTCCAAGGAGGAAATGCAAAGCATGAATGAAGAGATGCAGACTGTGAATATTGAGCTGCAGAGCAAGGTGAATGATTTTGTCCGGGCAAATGATGACATGAAAAACCTGCTCAACAGCACCGAGATTGCGACGCTTTTTCTCGACAAAGAATTCAATATTCGCCGCTACACGGATCATGCCCAGAATATTGTCAAGATCAGGAAAAGCGATATCGGAAGACCTTTTACTGACCTGGTAACCAATTTGGATTATCCAGAAATAGAGGCCCATGTCAAAGGCGTGTTGAAGACTTTGAATACCATGGAACAATCAATTTCGACCAATGATAATCGCTGGTTTAGTGTGCGAATCATGCCTTACCGCACCATGGATGATAAAGTAGATGGAGTGGTAATCACTTTCACAGATATCACCATCGCGAAAATGCTCGAAATAGAACTTAAAGAGCTGAACGAGGCTTTACACAAAATAAACAATGAAAAGAAATAACCCTGACCGGTTAAAGGAATTTAATCCTGAAGCGGCTAAATATTCATTGTCTTATGTTAAATATTTTTTTTTATCTTAGTTTGCAACCCCAAGCGTTAATTCATTGAAATAATGGATCCCAACCATACGTCTGATCATCATCAGTTTCGAAAAGAAGCAGAAAAGATTGTGAAGAGTAAAGTAGCAAAATCTAGTTATAAACATTCTGAAACGGAGCTTTTAAGACTCGTTCATGAGCTCGAGGTCCATCAGATCGAGCTGGAACTTCAAAACGAAGAATTGAAACTTGCACGGGAACAATCTGAAAGCATTGCTCACAAGTACACTTACTTATACGATTTTGCTCCTATCGGTTATTTTACGCTCTCGAGGGAAGGCGAAATTCTGAATATCAATCTCATCGGCTCCAAAATGTTGGGAAAAGATCGGTCTACTATTATTCGTAAGCCCTTTAGTCGGTTTATTTTGGAGCAAGATCTGCCTGCATTCAATAGTTTTCTGGAAAGAGCTTTTAAA
>VFKK01000252.1 GCA_009885605.1 Cyclobacteriaceae bacterium
TGCCCTTGATTTTCTTTGATAGGATTTGTAGCGGAATAGCTACTACCAAATTCATCACCAACGATTATGAAAGTTCCTTTGATGCTACCAGACATTTACTTCATCAAGGCTGCAGAAAAATAGCATTTTTGATGCTGGGCAAAGAGCTTTCGATTACTAAGGAAAGACACCGCGGGTATGCGGATGCGATCAAAGAAGCCGGATTGGAACCAGATCCATTGTTCAATATCACGTGCAGCCAAAATGAAGAGGAAAACATTGAATTAATCCGGGATCTGCTTTTGTCAGATAATAGGCCTGATGGAATTTTTTCATCGATTGAAAAACTTGCTTTGTGTACCTATCAGGCTGTAAAACGCACCAATCTTAGAATTCCGGAAGATTTAAAGATCCTCAGTTTTTCCAATATGAATATTGCGGGACTGCTCAATCCATCTTTGACCACGATCACTCAGCCGGCATTTACGATCGGAGAGGAGTGTGCCAAATTGCTGATCAGGAAGCTCACCAGGCCAAAGCAGCCTGACTTACTTAATCAGATAATTACTGTTCCGTCCAAAATCACCATTCGATCCTCAACTGTTGCCGGGTAATTTTTTCCGAAAGTTTCCGAAAAGTTCCCGCAGATTGACTCAGATAAATGCACAGAGATCCACGGATCTATTAATTATCAATTTTTATCCGTGTTAAGGACTACTTGAGAATATTCTACTTTTATGGTTGTTTCTCTTTCTTAATGGTAAACAAAAAAGCTGTTCCAAATTTTGAACAGCTTTTTTTCATTAAACCAAACAAGTCGATTTTTTAATAACCAGTGTTTTGAGGGAATCCCGCAGGTCCACCTTCTGCACGGTCTATCTGGTTTTGAGGGATAGGTCTTAATACATGGAAATCTTTGATGTTAGGCGCTGCTTGAGCATTGTGAAGTTTCACTCGCTGCACCAACACACCCCAACGCTTCAAATCTAACCATCTGAATTGCTCTCCGATTAGCTCCCTTGCTCTTTCTTCCATAATTAAATCGAATGTCATCTGGGCAGGAGTGATTGCCATTGCATCAGCTTTGCCAGGGAATGCCGCCCTTCTTCTAACCATATTGATAGAAGCGGTAGCTTCAGCGATTTTTCCCTGACGGAATTGAGACTCAGCCAACAATAAGTAAGTTTCTGCCAAGCGCATAGCGATGAAATCCCTTCCTCCTTCAAACTGAGTCAAATCTACTCTTCCCGGATCCAAATGTTTTTTAAGGCCAGGAAATAAACGCTCGTCGTAGCGGCTTGGCACCAAAACCTGATACTTCTTCTTTGCCCGATCCGCCAATGACATTTCAAATCCAGGAATGTAGATCGCTGTATCGCCCTGAGCAAAAGTCACAGTTGGTTTGGACAGGTCAAAGTTGGTATTGAACGTTCCGGGTCGGTTTGAAAAAAAGACATCAATAAACGTTTTTTTATACCGGCTGTCATTTACCCGATCTGCAAATACTGTATTGATTGTGTAGGGAGTCATTCTGTATCTTTTGAAAGGACGACCATTTTGGGTATCTCTTCTCATCCCAGGTTGCACGTCATATTCCATCAGAAAGAATACATGAGAGTTATTTCCTCCACCGTTGGTTAAAGGATCTCTTGTGTACTGAATAGCCCAGATTACTTCATTGTTGATTTCATTGCCGAACTTATAAACGTCCCCAAAGTCAGGAAGCAAAGAAAATCCGTAATTCTTGATCACATTCTGCAAAAGCGGCTCAGCAGCTGCATAGTCCGTAGGGCTGCCGCCTTCAGCAGTTGCTTTTGTCATATATACTTTCGCAAGCAAATTCTCAGCAACAGCACGAGTTGCTCTTCCATAGTTTACTGACTTACCAGTTGCTTCAAGATTGGGAATCGCTTCGGTAAGATCCTGAATAATTGCCGCATATACTGCTGAAACAGGTGAACGAGTTACTGCCTTATTTGGAACTTTATTTTCAGAAAGCTGCAAATCTATCGGTCCAAAAAGCTGAACCATCAGAAAGTAGTTGTGTGCTCTGATAAACTTAACCTCCGCAATTCGTTGCTTTTTGGTGGCTTCGTTTACACCTGTCACATTCTCCGATCGATCAATCACTGCATTACAGGTATTGATTCCCCTGTACAATTCATCCCAAAGTTCACGGACATGGCCATTTTGAGAATCAAACTCAGTGGTATATGTATTCATGAATTTCCAGGAACCATCCGCACCATTGGTGTAGATGTCTGTACCAAACTCAGACATATTATGACCACGCTCGGTACCATACCAAGATCGTAAAGAAGTATAAGCCGCATTTACACCGTCCTCCAATCCCTTTGGGCTATTGAGGTAGTCGTTTCCGATTTGGGAGATTACATCTTCCTGAAGAGCATCCTGACATGAAAACGCTAATGAAAGCGATAATGCCAAAGCGCCTGATTTAATCCAGGTTTTCATTTTATTAGAATTAGATATTTTTTTCATCGTTGAATTGCTTTGAGATTAAAACTTCACGTTGATACCGAAAGTGTACTGTACCACTGGAGGCGTTACGTTAGCGGTTATTGCGCCGGACTCAACTCCCTGCTCACCATCAATGAATGTTTCAGGGTCAATTCCTTTGTGTTCTGATCGGTAATTAGAGAAAATAAAGGGATTCTGAATACTTGTATACAATCTCAGGCTGCTAAATCCAATCTTTTTCAAAGTCACATCATTGAAGGTATAACCAAAGTTGATGTTTCTGACTTTAATAAAAGTGCCATCAAAATATTGCATTGAAGAGGAGTACTTAGGGAATTCCTGATTTTCATTAGGTCTAGGGTACGCATTGGTAGGATTGTTGGGAGTCCAGTAATCTACATCCAGGTTATTGTATCGACCAAACAGGTTGTTGTTGCTTGTGTGAAAGGTAGAACTGATCATGGATCCCCATCTTCCGAATATGAAGAAAGAAAAGTCAAATCCCTTGTAAGCAAAGCGGTTTGTCATACCGATAGAGAAATCAGGAACTGCTGAACCGAGAAATTGACGATCCAGGGAATTTATTTTTCCGTCTCCATTCAAATCTTCCACCTTGATTTCACCCGGCTTGCCACCGAATCCGGCAGCAACGTCTTTCTCAGAAGTTTGCCAAATACCAGTTTTCTTCAAATCGTAAAAGATAGTCAGAGGTTTTCCAATAAATCTTCCTGCAGCGATGTCATCCCCATTCGGAAGAGAAATGATTTCTTCCCGGTTTCTGGTGAAAATCACATCTGTTGACCAGGTAAAATCACCTTTCTCAATATTCAGAGTAGAGAGCGAAAGTTCAATACCTCTGTTTTGGGTTTCGCCAATGTTAGTCGTAAACCCGCCAAATCCTGTTGAGTTAGGAAGAGGCTGTGGAGCCAGGAGGTCTGATGTATTGGTGACGTAATATTCCAAACTACCCAAGATGCGACCTCTGAAGAAAGAGAAGTCAACACCTGAATTGAAAGTGGTGGAAGTTTCCCATCTCAGATCAGGATTACCGATGGTGTTTGGTCTGTAACCAAATGCTGCGGTATTGTCCCAAGCGTAGGAAGTTCTGCCAAGTAAGGCCTGAGTTTGATACGGGTTGATTGCCTGATTACCGATCGAGCCATAACTTACTCTCAGCTTCAATAAATCTATTTTGGTAGAATTCTTCAGGAATTCTTCCTGATGCATATTCCAGCCCAAGGCAACTGAAGGGAAATAACCAAATTTATTGTTTTCTCCGAATCGGGAACTACCGTCAGCCCTGATTGTACCTGTAACCAGGTATTTTCCTTTAAAATCATAATTAACACGGGCCATATATGAAAGAAGTGACCATTCTACCAGGTTTGTATTGGCACCTGTGATCAGAGCAGCATCACCAAGTCTATGGTAGAGTTGTGACGGAGCAGGGATACCCTGTACGCTGATTGTGCTTTGCTCAAATCTATCCTGCTGGAAAGACTGCAATGCAGTCAGATTTATAGTATGATTAGTTTTGAAAGTTTTATTATAAGTCAGGATATTTTCAACCGTATAGTTGAGATTGAATCGATCGTCCACACTTCCGGTTGAAGCTCCCCCTCTTCGGGCATTTGTTTGAGAACCTGTGAATCGGCCATATCTGCTGATGTTCAAATCAGGACCAAATACCAATCGATAAGTCAAACCTTTGGTGATTTCCCAACTTCCGTAAAGACTGGTAAAAGCTCTATATCTTCTGGTTTCATCAATAACTGCTCCTGGTACGATTTCAGCAAATGGGTTAGTTCTTAATCCATCGGTGGTAGGAGTGAAGATAAGATTACCTTGATCATCGTAAGGCTTTCCAAGTGGATTCTCTGCAAGAGCTCCTCCAAGCGGATTGAAGTTTTCGCCATTTCTATCACTCCTTGTAAATAGGGTAGAAGTTCCGATTTTAATTTTCTTGTTGATTTGGTGATCCAAATTGACACGGAAAGTGAATCTGGTAAAATCCTGATTGTAGATGATACCTTCATCTTTAAAGTAGTTTCCAGAGATGAAGAAGGTAGTCTTGTCACTGCCTCCGCTGACACCGATTTGATGATTTTGAATGTTGCCCTGTTTGATCAGGCCTCCGGGATAATCAGTACTTCTACCTAAACCAATACTTTCCAATTCGACTGGCTCAAATATTTTTGCATCTGCTTCCGGAGTAGCAGGGCCTTCTGGGTATCTACCAGTGGCTCTTCTTGATTCTCTTTTGTACTCAGCAAATTCCGACCCATTGAACACATCAATTCGGCCTAACTCCTGGCTGATACCATAATAAGAATCTAATGAAACAACTGTCTTTCCTGCAGTTCCTCTTTTGGTAGTGATCAGAACTACACCATTTGATCCTCTGGAACCATAAATGGCTGTAGCTGAAGCATCTTTCAGGACTTCCATAGAAGTGATGTCATTTGGGTTGATGTCACCAAGTCCACCTACTGTAGGAATCCCGTCAATCACATAAAGTGGTTCGTTGGAAGCGTTGAAAGAACGACGCCCACGAATACGAACCTGTGGGGCTGAACCCGGTTTTGAACCAGCCTGAGTCACGTCCACACCTGCCGCTCTTCCTTGAAGGGCCTGACGGGCATCGGTGATCGGTAATTCCAAGATTTCTTTGGATCCAACTGAGGAAATAGCACCGGTTAACTGACTTTTCTTTACAGTACCATACCCAACTACCACAACTTCTTCGAGATCAGACAGATCCGGACTCAGAGAAACATCGATTTGAGATTGATTACCGACAGTGACCTCAATTGGGTCGTACCCAATGAATGAAAATACGAGTACTCCATCAGAAGCTGCACTGATCGAATATTTACCATCGAGATCGGTAGTGGTTCCTTTGGTTGTCCCTTTTAACAGGATTGTGACACCCGGTAGTGGGGCACCCGTCTCATCAGAGACAATGCCACTCACTTGAGCTTCCTGAGCAAATGCGAAACTTGCATTTAGCATCAGGAATAGCACTACCGATAGGTAAGTGTAAAATTTTTGACGCATACGTTTTGGGGTTTTTGTTAATAAATAGATTGATGATTTGTTGAACAGACTATTAAAATGGGTTTTTAGATTTTGGTATGAGTGGCCATTTACGAAAGAATATTCGATATTCAAGATAGATGAATGGTGGGTTAACGTCAAGGCTTTATAAGTGAGAACTACGGAATCGATTGCGTAGGTAACAATCAAAAAATCAATTAATTGGAGAATAGGTCGCACTATTTATAAATAGCAACGTTTAATGAAAAAAGCTTAATTTAATATCTTAATTATTGATATTTCAATAATGAATGTCTGTTTAAGATGCACTATATATAAAATGAAAACACCTGCTTCCGAAAGGAAAGCAGGTGTATATAATTAAGAAAACCAATTTTAGATTTTAGGAGGCTCCCAGCCTTTTTCATATTCCCTTGTCCAAAGTGCCATGGCTTTTGGAGAATTGGTAATGTGACCATTTGAAGGATCGCAAATCAATTTTTCTCCGGTGCGGGAACTGATATTTGCCAAGTGGCAAAGTAAGGTACTCACTGCACCTTCCTCGATATTGGAGTTTTGCTTTTCTTTTCCACGAACTGCGTTGAAGAAATTTACCACGTGTGTAGTGCTCATGTCACCACCTCCGCCGAGTTGAGTACCGCCTTCTGATCCTCCGCCCATATTGGTTTTTACCAGCTTTCCTGATCGGTCAAATTGCTTGTATCCGTCACGGTCCACATACACCGAACCTTCAGTTCCGTAAATAATGGTTCCCCGATCCGTTCCGTAGGTTCTGTAGTTATTCCGACTTTTACCATCCCATTGGATTACTTTGTTGTCTCCAAATTTGAAGGTAGCATCCATCGTATCGTACATCACCCATCCGTCTTCAGGGTAATGAAATTTACCGGAAACTACCTGAACTTCGCTCGGATAATCCACTTGTAATGCCCATCTGGCTACATCCAGTTCGTGAGTTGCATTGTTTCCGGTTTCGGCAGTTCCATAATCCCAACCGTACCAGTGCCAGTTATAATCCCAGGTATCATGCATGTAAGGTTTGCGTGGTGCCGGACCCTGGAATAGTTCCCAGTCTAATCCTTCAGGGGCGGAGGCTGCTTTTGGGTTTGGAACCACTCCACGGGAATTGCTGTAGAAAGCCTTTGCCATAAATGCTTTTCCAATTGCTCCATTGTGGATGGCTGCTATAATTTCCCGGCTTTCAGGAGCTGACCGCTGCTGGTTGCCCATCTGTACCACTTTATTATATTTCTTCTGAAGTGCAATCAGCAATTCACCTTCTCGTGGATTGTGAGAGCAAGGCTTTTCAACATACACATGTTTTCCTCTTTCAAGTGCAAGCCATGTCCCCGGCGCATGCCAATGATCAGGAGTTGCATTGATCAGCACATCCAAATCTTTGTCATCGAGCACCTTCATGATATTTTGCTCCTGCTTCGGTGCGTATGTAATGTGTTTCTCAAAGTTTTTGGCAGCCTTTGGCATCTGAGATTTCATAGCATCGCAGATATACATCAGATTCACATTGCTTGATTGCAAACCAATTGGCTCGTAGAAAGCTCCCAATCTTCTGCCCAAACCTGCGATTGCAACATTCAGCCTGTCATTTGCGCCAATTATTCTTGCGTAGGATTTTGGTGAAAAACCAATTGCGCCCAAAGCTGAGATCCCTACGGTCGCTGCCGCAGATTTCTTGATAAATTCCCTTCGGTTATTCTTCATAAGTAATTTTTGGGAGGTTAATTCAACGTCTTTATTTTGATGTTTTTGAAGCTTACCTCATCGCCATGATCCTGAAGCAGGATATGACCTTCTGCAGCTTCACCAAAATTCGGCCAGATTTTGTACTTGCTTCCGGCTACCAGATCACGGAATTCTTGTGAACCTCTTTGATATTCCAGCACTTTCACACCGTTCAGATAGTGCGTCACTTTATTGTCCGGAGTTACCACCACACGACCTTTGTTCCATTCGCCGATTGGCTTAAGGAATCTTGGCTGCTTCTCAGCTTTGATCAGATCATAAAGGGATGCTAGGGTACGATTTCCTGCAATTCCCATTTTGGCATCCGGGTGCTTCTCATCGTCCAGGATTTGATATTCCAGGCCAATTGCCGATCCTTTGTTTCCTTCAGAAAGCGTCACAAAGTATTTCAAACCGCTGTTTGCTCCTTCGGTCAATCTGAAATCAAAAGCAAGATCAAACGCTTTGAATTTCTCAACAGTGACAATATCACCTGCGTTGGTGGATTCTCCTCCGCCGGATTTGGCGATTGTAAGAATTCCTTTATTTACACCCCAACCGAAATCAGGGAAGGAATCTTTGTAGGCACCTTTCCAGCCGTCAGCGTTCTGACCGTTGAAAAGCAATCTCCAACCCTGAGTTTTTTCATACTCTGTCAGTGTATTCAAACTGTTATTGACGACGAATACGTCCTTACTGAAAGGCTGTGGAGTCAGGTTCTCGGTTTGAATTTTTACATTCTTGAAGTATGTCTTTCTTCCAGCTTCCGTAGAATCACTCACACTGTGAACCTGAAGAGCAATAAAACCAATGCTGTCCATATCATCCACTACGTAGGCCACTTCCTGACCGTTAACCCAGGTTTTGATTTCGTCTCCGATTGCTTCAATTCTATAATGGTTGAACTCACCAAGTTTGAAAGCAGTTTTTGCATCAGGATTCATATCAAGGGGATATAACCAGCCTCTTCTCGCTTCGTCATAGACTCCTCCTGACCAAGCTCTTTCTTTTGGATCTGCTTCGATTTGATAGCCGAATACCAAGCCCTTTCCATCTCTTGCTGCCGGGTCAAACTGGCCACGGGCCATTACTCCGGAATTGCTGGTGGTATGCTCTACTTTCAAATCCAGTTCAAGGATAAAATCAGTATACATCCCATCCGCTACCAGAAATGTATTCGGGGAACCTGCCACCGAGGTACCGACGATTGTGCTGTCAACCACTTCAAAAGTTGCAGTTCCGGCGACTGGTTTCCAGCCAGTGAGGTCTGTGCCGTTAAATAGATTTTTCCATCCGTCGGGAGCTTCATTTGAGGCAGGGGAACAACTGATGAGCAGTAAGATTGAGAAAAGGAAGGAGGTTGATTTCAGAAATGATTTCATTTTAGAGGGTTTTTGTAATATTCTAAATTCAGGATTAAAGCCCATCAAGGCAAATTGATCCATTCCTAAGTTACGCAATCGTTTGCGAGTATTGTTAAGCAAATTGATGATCGGAATGTCCTTTGATAATTGCGGGAAATAATCCTGCTGATCTTTCTTACTTTTGCGCATGCTTGATTTCAACCAAAAAGGAAAAGTTTTTATCACCTGTAAAGATCGCTCCATTACTTATTTAGAGAAGGAAGTTCGGGAGCTTGGTTTTATACCTGAATCTGTCACCAGAACAGGGCTTGAGCTTAAAGCCAGTCTTGAAGACTGCATGGATCTCAATCTTCACCTCCGTACAGCTTCTTCTGTATTGTTTGAGATCCGTTCTTTTTACCTCCAAAATGCAGATGATATTTACAGACGAATCAAGGCGATTCCCTGGGAAGAATACCTGGACGTGGATGGTTATTTTTCTGTCAATTCTGTTGCTGAAAATGAAAGCATCACAACTCCGCTGATCGTTAATCTGAAAATCAAAGATGCGATCGTAGACAGATTTCGGGATTTGAAGGGGAGAAGGCCTGATTCAGGATCTGATTTCGATGGTTTGGTTTTTCAAATGTATTGGAAAGAAACCCAAGCCATTCTTTACATCAATACTTCCGGGGAAACGCTTGCCAAACATGGCTATCGCAAAATTCCCGGAAAAGCGCCGATGATGGAAGCGTTGGCGGCAGCCACTATCTATGCAACTGAATGGAATACGCGGGTTCCTTTCGTGAATCCGATGTGTGGTTCCGGAACGCTAGCAATTGAGGCAGCTTTGATGGCGACTAATCGCTATCCGGGTTTGTACCGGGATCATTATTCCTTTCAGCATATTTTGGGATACAACGAAGAGGCTTATCTGGCGAAAAGGAAAAAGCTGGAATCCAAAATCGTGGAAACTCCGGAAGTCAAAATCATTGCCTCAGATATTTCCCTTCAGGCGATTTCGTTTGCGCGTGAAAATGCCGTCTTCGCAGGTGTGGATCATATGATTGATTTTCAGGTTTGTGATTTTGCCGAAACTGAGATTCCTGAAAAACCAAGAGGGGTGATCATGTTCAATCCCGAGTACGGAGAGCGATTGGGTGAAAATGACGAACTCGAAATCACTTATAAAAGAATGGGTGACTTTATGAAACAAAAATGTGCAGGCTATCGGGGATATATTTTTACCGGAAATATGGAGCTTGCCAAAAAAGTAGGATTAAAAGCCAGCCGAAGAATCGAATTCTGGAACGGTACGATTGATTGCCGATTACTGAGATATGATATGTACGAAGGGAAGAAAGAAGTCTGAAGGCAGAAGTTTGAAATAAGAAAGCTGAAGGATTTATGATTTCAGATTTATGATTTCGGATTTATATAAAAGAGAAACCCCGGTTAATCCTTCCAATGGAGGATTAGCCGGGGTTTTTTCTTAAATCTTATATCTTAAATCTTACGTCTAAAATCTCAAATCTCACGTCTTAAATCTCAAATCCCAAATCACTCCTCTCACTGATGCTCTTCTCTCAGCAGATCATTCACTGTCTTCACAGGATTGAAGGTGATCAGGGGAACTTCCACAAACATCGTGTTCCAGTTTGACATGGAGCCATTCCATAGTCCGGGCAACTCCAAGGCTTTCAGTTCTCTGCCAGATTTTGATTTTTCAGTGATGAACCCTGTCTTCATATCTCTGCATTTCAGCAAATCAAAAGGTCTTCCACGGTAATCTTTGGTTCCACACACCAAGTCAACAGGATTGAAGTGGGTAGCAGAATTGAAATGCTTTTTGGATTCCGGATCATTCAAATCGATTTGAGCTGTTTCCAGAATCTGAAGCGATTGGGAACCATCCTCCTCTTTTACCCAGAAAGGTCCGCCTCCGGGTTCACCGGTATTTTTCACCATTCCGCAAATACGAATAGGCCGGTCAAGTTTTGTTTTTAGATAAAAAGCCTGATAATCGATGGGGTGAGTGTGGAAATCTTCAGGCAATTTTGCTCCCAAATCATGCGTAAAAACATGCTCAGCGTGACGCACTGACTGCTGGTCAATCGTCCTGTCCAGATTTCGCAAAGCGTGGAAAATTTTCTCCTGAATCTCCAAAAGGAGTCCTCCAATGGCAATTTTATAGTTTTTGGTTTCTTCCTTCAGCCGATCCGGAACGACGTTATCAATGTTTTTGATGAAGATCAAATCGGCATGAATGTCATTCAGGTTTTCAAGCAAAGCCCCGTGGCCAGCAGGTCTGAAAAGCAAACTTCTGTTTTCTTCCAGAAATGGACTATTGTCAATATTCACTGCTATCGTATCGGTCGATTTCTTTTGATGGGAATAGCTGATGTCGAAGTTGACCCCGAATTCCTTTTTCAATCCGGGAAGGATTAAAGCAATTTCAGCCTGGAATTTCTCATCGTGCTCTGGAGAAACGGTAAAGTGAATTTTCACCGTATTTCCTTCCCCGATAGCATACTCAATCCCCTCTATCAAATGCTCGTGAGCGGGAGTTCTCCGCTCATCCGGATAAGAGTGAAATCGGAGTAAGCCTTTCGGAAGATTTCCAAATCCCAAACCATCGTCATATAGTAATGCTTCCAAAATCCCTTTATAATCTTTGGAATCTAAGCTTTTAGCAATGCTCGTTCCCCTTACGATCAGGGCTGCATTGAGGTCATCGTAGAAGGCAAACTTCTCAATGTTGTTCATGAATTTCTGCACGAAGGAGCTTTTACTGATATCTCCATCACCTTCGACGAAGGAGAAAAGATCTTTAAACATGCGAGAAGCAGCTCCGCTTGCCGGGACAAATTTAACCACTTCGATTTGGGAAGCTTTCTCCGGATAGGTGAGAAGGTGATGTCTTAAATCCTTATCGTGCAAAACTTTGATTCCATCTCCAGGAGTGGCAGGAGCGGTGATGGTGAGAAATGGAAAACCATCTTTGAAATTTTCGATTTGTTCGGCGACTGTCTCAGGAGACATGCCTTGCGCTAAAATTTTAGATTTTAAACCTGAATCCATGGTTATTTAGGTTGTTCGTGAAAAAAGGGAAGATAGCAGTCAATCTGACTTTGCTCAAGTTAAAAACTGATTTTTTTGAATAATTTTTTGATTTCAAATTTTACCGCTCCGTTTAAGCTTCGCTAAACTTTCAGAAAAGAGAAGCTGATTTTTTGATTAGGTCTTTTCTGGGCTAAAGCTGATAAAGATTCTTCCGGCAACTGGAGTATTCTCGGGTAACCGCCGGTCACCTGAGCATCCCGCATCAACACGATCAGCTTTCCCCCGGATGTCAACTGGACTGTTCCGGGGAAAACAGGTGCGGTAGCCAACTCCGGCAAAGAGTTGGGAAGTAGTTCTTCCAATTGAATCGCCATTCGATTCTTCAAATTTGAGATTGTGAAAATCCCTTCGGAAAGCACTTTTTGAGATTTTGGATCCAGTAATTCCCAATCCGGGCCGGGATAAACAGCAATGGTTTCATTGTCAAACCCACTTGTATTCCACTTTGCCTTTGAATTGGTAAAGGATGGAATCTCCTGGGTAGTGAAGTATTGGATCAAGGTGTTTTTCTTACCGGAAGTTTCACCTGTAATCCCCTGATACCAACTTCTGGATTCCATAATTTCAGCCGTTTGAAATCCCATTTTTACACCTAAATAAAGAATCGAGCCTTGTTTGAAAGCTCCGATTTCAATCGTGCCTCCTTCCTGAATCGGGATCAAGCCAAAAGAGGCAGCAGGTTTGCCATTCAATAGGCAATCGGCGTTTGCACCCGCCAGGCAAATTAACGTGGGAGCTTCAAATACAGCTTTGAATCCGGGTTGACAGATTTCCAAAGCGGCGCCATCGACCTTGTTCTTAAGCAAATGATTTACCCACGTAATCGCTTTCTTATCCATGGCACCTGAATAGGGTACCCCGAATTGTGAATACCCAATTCTTCCCAAATCCTGGACAGATGTTCCAGGACCTGTTTTCAGTATTTTCAGATAGGCTGCATCTTTAATCATCGCAGTTCGGGAAGTTTAGGATGACGACTTAGCAAATCAAATTCCTTTTCGGAAATGGCTGAAAACAGCAATTTATCGCCCGGTTTTGCCCAAACAGCCGGGATTAATTGCGGGTCAAACAGCGTAACAGGAGTTTTTCCGATCAAGTGCCATCCTCCGGGACTTTCCGATGGATAGATTCCTGTCTGACTGCCTCCGATAGCAACTGAACCGGCCGGAATATTCAAATCAGGGACTTTTTTTCTTGGAGTGTGCAGCTTTTCCGGGAGCCCGTTTAAATACATGAATCCGGGCAAAAATCCGAAGAAATGAATGCGATATTCAACCGAAGAGTGTACCGAAATCAACTCCGATTGCGACATATGTTTGCTTTCAGCCAGATTTTCCAAGTCCCTTCCTGTTGAAGAGGAATAGAGAACGGGAACTTTCCAGCAATCCTCGGAAAGGGCTTTCAGCATAAGTTTTGTAGGCATTGTTTCCAGCCAGGAATCGAGTTCACGAGACGGAACAGATGATTTCCAAACAATAGAAAGTGTCAAAAATCCGATTCGGGTTTCTTGAATCTTATCTCCAAAATCTTCTAAAAGTTGGGTTTTTATTGCCAGTTGAAACCGGAGTAATTCATCGGTAATGGTTTCATTCCAAAAGAATTCCCCCAAAATGGGAGTGATGAGTCTATAGTGGGGAATCATTTCCAAAAGCTGTTTCTGATGATAGGCAAGAACTCCAACAGGCCGGGATTATCCCCGTGGAAACAAATCGTGTTTGCGTGAACTGCCAAGTGTTTTCCGGAAATTGAGATCAATTCCCCACGATCAAAAACTGGCTCCAAATGTCTGATTATGCTTTCGGAAGTGGTGAGTAAAGAGTCTGATTTTGCCCGGGAAACGAGGCTGAAATCATCTTCATAGACTCGGTCACCAAATATTTCCAGTCGGAATTTCAGATTTTTTACTTTTGCAAAATGCTCCATTTGAGAATGTGGGGGCAAAAAAATGGGAACTTCTGGAAAATACACTTTAAGGAAATCAGTCAGTGAATTTGCCAGTTCAGGTTTGGCAGCGGCATCGTTGTAAAGAGCCCCGTGGAATTTAATATGATCGATGGGAAAATTGAGTTCATCGGCAACTTTCAGGAAAAGCTGAATCTGATTCAAAAGTGAATCCTGGAGTTTACCAATAGGAATATCTAATGTTTTTCTCCCAAAATTTTCCAGGTCAGGATAGGAGGGATGAGCGCCGGCTTTCTTTCCGAATGACTTGCAAATCATGAGAGTTTCCCGGATGGAGTCAGCATCTCCAACGTGTCCTCCGCATGCCACGCTGGCAGCATCAATTAGAGGAATGATGAGGTGTTCACCCGGAATTCCTTCGCCAAGATCACAATTGATTTCAGGGTATTTCTTCATGACATTATTCTGATTTCGAAGTTAAACCCGAAATAGGCAATACCAAATCTATTGACGCATGAATCTAATTTCAATTCGTATCCTTGACTTGTTTTGGAGGTTTTTAAATTGAAGAATAATTCACCTTTAACTTTTGTACTATGGGAAAAGGAGATATGAAAACCCGAAAAGGTAAAGTTACCAGAGGATCTTATGTAGCTCTCTGGCCCAAAAAGCAGCAAATAAGAATGCTCAAAAGGTAAAATTGGGACTTATTAGAAGAAGAGCTACCTGAGAAAAGAAAGGGGCAAAGGCCCTCTTTTTAGTTTTGAACCAGTGATGGAAGCACCAGATTTACAATTTATGTGTTTCCGCAATCTAGCCACTAGCCTATATAAACAATTGAAAATCCAAAAAAACACTTGATTTTGGATTTCTTCGGTCTTCGGTCAGCAGACCCGTTATTTAAAGAAAATTCGCCCAATGGTAGAAAATCGTACATACAGATTATAAGTTATTGTAATGCTTAAACCACTCATTCAGCTGCTTAAAGTCAAGTTTACCCTTTGCCAATTTCAGATGATGAATGATAGCGAGGGATTTTCTCATTCTGCTCTCTGAGTTTTTCACCGTAGTCACGATAAATATCAGGCTTCGCTGTTTGCCAGGAGTCAGCGCTCTGAAGTACTCATTTCCGGCTTCATCCTGATCCAGCAGAACCTGAAACTCATCCGGAACTTCATGGCCAAATTCGCTTTGATCTCTTTCAATCTTCACTGAAAACGGTTTTTCTTCATTCAGATCAAGCTTTTTTCGAAGGTCCTGATTTACCAGAACGTACCAGCATTCTTTTGCTTTCATCAACGCCATGTGATATGGCCCCGAATCCTTAATCCAGATTAAAACACGGCGGTGAGTTTCGTCCATCATTTTCTCTGCAATCGCATCCGGAACAGGGATATGATAGTGCCAGTGGTTGAAGTCGAACTTGCCCAGTTTTTCTTCGAAGGAGATCATAATCTTATTTTTAAGAGGTCTGAGTTCGGGTTCTCTCTTAAATGTAGCTGTTATCCCGTGACGTTTTGATTAAGACAGGTTGAAAGTGACGATGAAGTTGGTTCCTTTTCCCACTTCACTTTTTACACGGATTGATCCGCCATGGCTTAGGATGATGCTTTGAGAGTTGGTTAATCCCAAACCAGATCCTGTGGGTTTGTCGGTGAAGAATGGCTCAAAAAGACGTTCTAAATTCTCTTTGGATATTCCAACTCCATTGTCTTTGACCTCAATGCGGCAATGTGGTGACAGGATATAAGTTTTAAGAACCAGCTTGCCTACACCTTCTTCCATCGATTCGATTGCATTCACCAATAAATTGGTCAGAGCGATTTTGACTTTTTCACTGTCCACATTGATTTCACAAATATCCTTCTGGTAAATTTTTTCAATCGTAATTTTTTTAAATTCAACGCGATCTTTCACATGCTCCAGGGCTTCATCGAGTAATTGATTGATAGAGCAGTTTTTGGTTTTTAACTCAGTAAATCGAGTGCTGTCCAAAAGCTGGGTTACCAATTGGTTGATCCTGTCACAGTTTCTTCTAATTACTTCGATCAGATCTCCGCTCTCTTTTTTAACCTCTTCGGGGAGTTCCAGATTGAGCTGATCAGCAGAAAGTAAAATAGTGGTCAGAGGATTCTTTACTTCATGAGCCAATAGCCGGGCTATTCTTCCCGTTGAAGAAAACTTCTTTAGGTATGTGTCTTCCTCAAGCTTTAATTTGATAGCGCTCAGATCCTTGACCATCACCTGAAAAAGATTGATATCTTGCCTCACAATGCTGACAAGCGTGGTTATGATAGTATCGCCTTTGGCATGCATGGTTGCCTCCATTTCGAAAAGCTCGAGTTTATGATCCAGGACATCCATTATTTGGTTTCGGGCTGAATTATCCTCAAACAGATCTTTAAAAAAATAATTTTCTTTATCCTTATCCAGGTGTGGATCAAACCCAAATTTGTTGACAAACATCGGATTGGCTTCCAGGATTTTGCTATCCTGATCCATAAGCAGGAAAGGGTCTCCTGCCCGTTCAAAAATCGAGCGGAATTTCATTGCGGTAATCTCCAAGGACTCCAATAAGTCTGCGTCCCTCAAGGCGAATCGCATGGTTCTCTCCAGAATTCGTTCATCAAATTGGCCTTTGACCAGATAATCCGATGCCCCGATCATAAGGGTTTCATGATCAATCTGGGGTGAATTTATACCTGTAAGCATAATGACTGGTGCGTGTTTCCGAAGGGATTTGATTTCTTTTATCAAGTCCACATCACCACCTTTTCTGATTTTATAGTCAACCAGAAAAATCGAGTATTTTCCCTGAAGCTTTGCCAGAGCCTCTTCCAGGGTATGAGCACTTTCAACTTCGTAATTTTTTGCTTCTGTCTTTTGAA
>VFKK01000289.1 GCA_009885605.1 Cyclobacteriaceae bacterium
AGTTTTTAAACAGCAGATCGAACCGTTAAGAAAATGGGTTAGTTCCCGTAGTGAAACGAGGGAAATCCACCCATTTTTAGGGTTGATCAAGGTTTAAAAATCAAATAGCCCCTGATACCTCTTTCAATTCAAAACTCTGCCTATTTGAAGTAAATAACCAGGCATTAAGGTTTTTGGTTACTTTTTGGCTGCAAAAAGTGACAAGAGAAAAAAACTGCGAGAAATGATTGAATTAAAAACAAGTTTTCAACTTTTGTAAAGAGGCTCTTCTATCGCCGGAGTGAAGACACTTCCGGCGGCACAGAACTACATCGATCCGGATATTTTAGAGCGAAAAATCCTTTCAAGTTGAAAAGTCAAATCTTAAAAATGCCTTGGCTTCAAAATCTCACTTACAATCAACGCCTCGCGAAGCGTCTGCTGATTCTTTAAAACCGCCGCATACCGATTTACTTTCTTGGCAGCTTCATACTGCTCAACTTTCAGAAAACTCCCCTCGTAAGTGACATCGGTAATCTTAGTCGCATTTTGATTCGAAGAATTATAAGCACCCTGATAAAACCTGGCTTCGTCATCCAGCACTTCAACCGCCTGTGATCTCCTCACTGCAATCGGCTTGGCTCTGAGTTTTTCCTGTGGAACCACCACCTCCTGAAACACAGGCTTTGGTTCCGGAGCCTGACGCTTTGGCTTTTGGGCTTCACGGATTTCCTTTAGCAAGTCTTCAAAACTCACCGGTCTTTCGGCTTGCTCTTGCTCAGGCTGATTCGTATCAGCAAGTTCTTTTTCTTTCTTGCCCTGAACAGCCCTATAGATAAAATAGCCTAAGACGGCAACTACGTAAACAATATTTCCTAAATCCACACGGGTAAGTTAAGCCATTCCGGGGAGTTTCAGGAAGGATTCATCTCAATTTTTTCCATTTCAAAACTTAATTGCTTTTTCCCTCTTCCTGACCGGCAGATTCCTTGGCAAATCTGCCAAATGATCTTATTTTGTCTGATTAATTGTGAAGAAATAAACGAATGCTGCTCAGTAAACTGGAGATCAAGGGGTTCAAGAGTTTTGGCGACAAAATGGTCATCCATTTTGACAAGGGAATCACGGGTGTGGTCGGTCCAAACGGCTGCGGCAAATCCAATGTAGTCGACGCCATCCGATGGGTACTCGGCGAGCAAAAAACCCGAATGCTTCGCTCCGACAAGATGGAGAATGTGATCTTCAACGGGACCAAAAACCGAAAACCGGTAAATCTTGCAGAGGTTTCACTCACTTTTGAAAATACCAAAAACCTCCTCCCTACTGAATACACGCACGTCACGATCACCCGTCGCTATTACCGAACCGGTGAAAGTGAATACCAGATCAACGGGGTCACCTGCCGCCTGAAGGACATCACAAATCTCTTCATGGATACAGGCATCAACTCGAATAGCTATGCGATCATCGAGTTGAAAATGATCGACGAGTTGCTCAATGATAAGAATAACTCCCGACGAGAGCTTTTCGAGGAAGCTGCCGGAATCTCCAAATTCAAAAACCGAAAGCGGGAAACCCTGCGGAAACTGGAGGATACCGATGGCGATTTATCCCGTGTGGAAGACCTTCTTTTTGAAATCGACAAAAACCTGAAAAGCCTCGAAAAGCAGGCGAAGCAGGCTGCCCGATACTTTGAGATCAAAGCCGAATACCGCGTTGCTTCCATCAATCTGGCAAAGAAAAGCATCGAGAAATACACCAAATCCCTGCTGGAAACGCACAAGAAAATCCAGGAGGAAAGTGACAAAAAACTTCAGTTTCAAACTCAGATCGCAGATTCCGAAGCGCTCCTGAGTCAGTTGAAAGCAGATCTGATTCTGAAGGAAAAGCTGCTTGCCAGCCGTCAAAAGACACTCAACGAGCATGTCAATAAAATCCGTCAGTTCGAATCGGAGAAAAAGATAAAATACGAGCGACTAAAATTCCTAGAGGATCGGTCTCAGCAACTTAGGGAGCAGATCGATGCAGACCGAAAGTCAAACGACCGTGCGGGATTCAGCATTCGCTCCCTTCAGCAGGAGAAAGAATCAGCCGAGAAAATGCTGGCAGAAAAAGAGTTGATCGTTTCTGAATTGAGAGAAGCCTATGATTCTCAAAAGCTCATTCAAACCGAAAAGCAACAGTCTCAGAAGGAGCTCAGCCAAAGCTTTGAAAAGCTGAAGGAGAAAGTCTATCAGCTGACCAAAGAGGTTGAAATCAAGCAAATCCAGCTTTCCACGCTGAAGCAGGAACTTGAGCGCACTTCCAGCGATGATTCCAATCAGGAAGCGAGTTTGGTGGATTTCGAAGAAAAGCTGATCGAACTCCGGGCCGAACTCGAAGTCTCCAACAAAACCTATTCCGACCTCAAACTCAAGCAGGAAGACCTGGACCAAAAGATCGAGGAAACAAACCGGGTGATCGAAATGATCCGTGAGGAACTCACTCAATCTTCCCGTAAACTCGATTCCAAAACCAACGAATACAACCTCACTAAATCGCTGGTCGAGAATCTGGAAGGCTTCCCGGAAGCGATCAAATTCCTGAAGAAAAACACCTCCTGGGGCAAGGACATTCCGCTCCTCTCCGACCTCCTGACCACGGATGAGAAATACCGGGTCACGATCGAAAACTACCTCGAGGCCTACATGAATTACTATGTGGTCGATACCGAATCTCAGGCGATTGCAGCGATTCAATTGTTGAGTGATACCGCCCGCGGAAAGGCAAATTTCTTCGTCCTCGAGCATTTTGAGCGTTTTAAGCCCAGCCAAACTAAGCTTTTTGCAAATGCGATTGCGGCAACGGAGATCATCGAATTCGATGTGAAGTACAGCCGTCTGATCAATTTCATCCTGGACAATGCCTACATCGTGCAGGGAGAGCTCAACCATTTTCCGCAGGATACAGACGCGATTTTCATCTCCGAAAACGGCAAATACACCAAGCGAAAATTCAGTTTGTCCGGTGGTTCGGTGGGTCTTTTCGAAGGAAAAAGAATCGGTCGGGCCAAGAACCTGGAGAAGCTGGACAAGGATATCAAAGAGCTTCAGAAGAAAGTCAGC
>VFKK01000342.1 GCA_009885605.1 Cyclobacteriaceae bacterium
CTCCGGTAAAAAGGTCATACTGATCAGTCCATATCCCGCAAAAATAAAGATCGCCCTCATTACCAATGCGCCGATTATTCCCCAAAAAAGAACTTTATGATGGTATTCTCTCGGGACATTAAAAAAACCAAAAACCAAGATAAATACAAACAGATTGTCAACAGAAAGTGCCTTTTCGATCCAGTAGGCAGCCTGATACTGCGAAAATTTTTCCAAACCCGATTCCTCGTTGGTCACGATGTAGATGAATACACTGAATCCCATCGAAAGTCCAATCCAGAAAACTGACCAAATGGCGGCTTCTGTGTTGGAAATTATATGACTTTTCTTGTTGAACACCCCCAAATCCAGCATTAACATGAAAATCACTGTAACTGCAAACCCGATAATTATTCCCGGGTGATCAATTAAATTATCCATATAATAAATAGAGCGGGTTTTTAAGTCCACAAAATTAAGCTATTTCCTTCCTTTTTTTTGATTGAGTCAGTTTTATGAAAAAGAATTGATATTCATTCTTCTTGAGTCCCTGTCTGACTGGTATGGACTTCCCGCTTCAGAACTGCTATCTTTAGCAAAATTTTGAAATGAAATTCTAAAAAAATGCCAGATAAAATTCAAAATATGGTTAACAGGATAGTATGCCTCTTAATACTCTTCACTGCATTACTCGCTTGTAATTCAGAAGTAAAAGAAGAACAAAAAGTTATTGCTCCCACAGGCCCAAAAGTGGAAATCGCTGAAATAGAAGCCGGAATTAAAGCTTTTATCGCTCAGACAACTGCTGAAAATGATGGCTTTTTTCCGATTAAGGATGAAAACAACGACCTTAAAATGAAGCTCGTTCGAGTACATACCGAATACCTCTCCAACCTTGGGCCGGCCAGACATTTTGCCTGTGTGGATCTCGTGGATGTAAGCGGAGATGTGTATGATGTTGACTTTTTTATGGAAGGAGAACCCGGAAATATGAAAGTAACCGAGACCTCAGTACACAAGCTCAACGGGAAACCTTTCTATTCCTGGAAACAAAATAAAGAAGATAAAACCTGGTATAAAGTGGCTGTTGAACAATCCTCTAATAATCTCCTCGGTGTAATCGAAGGCAAAGATTCCTTTGAATTCCGGTATTCGGCCACCGTGCCTCAACTCACCCAATCTGCAAAGATGTGGATTCCGATTGCCCAAACAGACCCTTTTCAGCAGGTAAAAGTCATATCAATTCAAGCTCCAGGAAAGCAAAAAACTCTGAACGAAAAGCTTAACCAAAACTCAATTCTTTACCTGGAACTTGGTCCCGAAGACAGTGGAGAAACAATAGAAATCATCTACCAGGTTGACCGTATCGAGAAAGGCCCTTTTGCTGCCGATCAACCTAATCCGGATCTTTATCTTGCATCCAATATCCTGATGCCGACGGGTGGCAGGTTTAAGGAAATAGCTGACGAGGCTATCGGAGACAAAAAGAATGACAGTCAGCTGGTGCAGGCGCGAGCGCTTTACGACTACATCATAGACAACATGCGCTACATGAAGTTTGGTGATTTTGGCAGAGGCGATTCAAACTACGCATGCGATTCCAAAACGGGAAACTGTACTGAATTTCACTCATTCTTTATTTCTCTGGCGAGGTCAGTAGGTATTCCGGCAAGATTCTCGATCGGGGCTTCTATTCCTTCGGAAAGAAATGAAGGAGGAATCGATGGGTACCATTGCTGGGCAGAATTCTATGCAGATGGCAAATGGTGGCCGGTGGATATCAGCGAAGCCAATAAATACACGGCACTTGCCACTTATTATTTTGGCCGGCATCCGGCAAACCGAATCGAACTAAGTAGTGGCCGTGACTTGGTCGTCAACCCAGGACCGGCTTCAGGACCGATTAATTTCCTTGCTTACCCGCTGCTGGAAATCGATGGTAAAGAAGTGAAAGCTCAGTCAAGCTTTTCATTTACCAGAACAAACGGTGATTCTGAATAATCAACCCTGAGTAACGACAAAAGAAAAATCCCGGCAATTGGAAAACTCACCAACCGCCGGGATTTTTTAATTTTTTCCTAGTCTTACTTACTGGGCTGCAGTAGTGTCAGTAGCTGTAGAATCAGCTGCCGGGTGCTCAGCTCCTTCGGCCGGGTGCTCAGCGGCAGACTCTTCCATGGCTGCTTCTTCAGTTGCTTCTTCTTCAGCTGCCTTGTTTCCACAAGATACGGTCGAGAAAGAAAGTGCTCCAAATACAACCGCAGCTATTGCGAAAGACTTGAAAGTTCTAAGGTTTTTCATACGTTTACTAAGTTTAGTGGTTAACTTTTTTGCCTATCAAGCAATAATTATAAAACAAATTTAAAATAATTGGATGAAATCAAATCATTTATTGGATTTTTTTCAATTTTTTATTTGGATAAAGCAAAAGTCTAAATCATACCCCATAGGAGAAGTGGGGCTTTGCATTCCTAATCTTTTCCTTCCTTATTCACCACTTTTAAAAATCCTATCCATCAAAACCCATTTTTCGCCTGGTTTTGCCCAAGGTAGCGGTTGCTGAAAACCCCACATAAGCGCTTCCCATTTTGCAATTATCGGATTTGACGCGTCCATCTCCGCCTTCTTTTCAAAGGCAAATTCATCATTTGTTTCCAGGATCATGAACATCCGATTGCCGGTTCGAAAGATCTCGATGTTCAATATTCCGCAATCAATATCGTGTTGGGTTACCTCCGGCCAGGCAGCTCCGGGCGAGTGATGTTGCTCATAAACACGGATAGATTCCGCTTCATCGATCAGGTCAAGTGTAAGGCAAAAGCGTTGCATTGGGGTGGTTAGGGGAAAGGTGTAAGGATTAAAGATGAAGACTGTTAATCTCTTCTCTTTTAGTATGACTAAAGTATTTTTTGAAAGCCAGAATTGTCTGCTTGGCTGCTGAATCCGGATCAGGATAGGGGAAAGCCTCGGCAGAGACAAAACCGGAATACTCTATTTCCTTCAGGGCAGACGCGATTGTCGCCATTTCGGTATGACCAAAACCAATTGGTCGGCGATTACTGTCTGCAAAATGTACATGACCGATATAGCTTCCAAAATTGTAGATACTCTCTGCCAAATCTGCTTCTTCGATATTCATGTGAAACAGATCAGCCAATAATTTCACGTTTTTGGTTTTTAATGTGTCGATGAAGGTTGCCCCGGCTTCCAGCGTGTTCAACAAATTGGTTTCGTAGCGATTCAGCGGTTCGTAGATCAGTGGGACGCCAAGAAAACCTGCATGATTTCCAAGTTTATTCAGTCCGTCGGCAAGCCAGGTCATGACTTGTTCTCTATCCATTCCCGGCAGGATATTTCCCTGCATCGAACCAATTATTGCAGGTGCACCGAATGTAGCACCGAAGGAAATCATGTCTAAAACAAAGGAAACAGCTTTTTTTCGGATCTCCGGATCAGCATCAGTAAGCGTCAGGCCATGAATAACTTTCCCAGCTCCCGTTCCCACAGCCGCAAGTTTCAATTCATATTGCTCCAAAAGTCCGAGCAATCTTTCCGAATCAATCGCATCGGCAGAAGAAGTAAATAATTCGATGGCATCAAAGCCGAGTTTTGCAGCTTTGGCCATACCGGCTTCCAAATCTTCCCAGAAAATCCACGGGCCGGTTTTTATTTGAGGAACAAGGGCAATGGTAACGCTTGATCTGATCATCGTTTTATCGGTCAAAGTCAATCATAATTTTGATAATTCCTTCTGCATTTTTTGCCCAGGCATCCATTGTTTCCGGACCTTCATCGATCGAAATGACTTTGCTGATCACTTCCTCCACAGGAAACTTCCCTGCCTCCAGGTAGCGGATCACTTCAGGAAAATCAGCGCTTCCCACACAATTGCGGGAACCCAGAATTTCAATCTCTTTTTGGACAAAAAGTGCTGTGTTGAATTCGACGGGATGCTTGGCGTACCCAATGCAAACGACCCTACCCAAAAAGGCGACTTCGTCCACAGCCGATCGATAGGTAACTGGACTTCCAACCGCTTCAATAATCACATCCGGACCATCGCCGCAGGTGAGTTCCTGCAAAGTCTGATGCAAATCTACTTTGGATGGATTGATCGTATGGGCAACTCCAATCTTGCGGGCGATTGCGAGTTTGGTCTCATCAAGGTCAATGGCGATGACTTCCGCTCCCCGATTTACCGCAGAAGCAACTGCTCCCAAACCGACAATCCCGCAACCGATCACTGCAACACAATCTTCTTTTGAAACTCTTCCCCGCCCGGCAGCATGAAAACCAACTGTCAAGGGTTCGGCAAGCGCCAATTCCCGCAGCGATAATTTCTCCGAAAGAAAAAGATCTTTCCAAGGCAACGTGATGAATCGGGTCATGGCGCCGGGTCTGCGAACACCCATGGTCTTATTGTCTTTGCAGGCGTTGGGTCGACCTTTTCTGCAAGCGACACATTTCCCGCAATTGAGGTACGGGTAAATGGTGGCTTTCATTCCGATTTGGATGTTTTCCGGTACGTCTTCTCCGAGTGATTCGATCGTTCCCCCGACTTCATGTCCCAGGATATTTGGGTATTCCTGAAGAGGAAACATCCCTTTGAATCCATTCAGATCACCCCCGCAAAAACCAACCATTCCCACTTTGAGCAGGAGTTCTCCTTTTCCCGGAACTGGTTTTTGAACTTCCCGGACTTCGGTTTTTCCGACTTCTGTTAAAAATAAGGCCTTCATTAGTTTCTATTTTGGAGTTTTCTTGGAAAGAAAAGGGAGAATGAAATACGATTTACGAGATACGAGCTTTTAATCAGATTTCGACGTTTTTGTGTTTAGTTTTCCTTTTACCAAAAGCTTAATTAGAATAGGATTGAGGTTCAAGTATTAGCTATTTGCTTTGGACCATGGTCTATCAACTTTTCAAAGATTATTCTCCTCTCGCCCTTCAAACCACATTTGGTTTTTAAC
>VFKK01000092.1 GCA_009885605.1 Cyclobacteriaceae bacterium
ATCGGACATTCGGGGCAAACGGCTTTTACGCCAGTACTTTTCCGGACCAATGGGAAAGCATTCAAACGACGTTAGCATCTTTGAGTCATACGCTCAACCTGGAAAACTTTTACCTGAACACCCGAGGGTATTGGAGAAGAAATGTGGACGAGTTTAGATTGAGAAGAAATGAACCGGAATTCTATCAGAATAATCATACCAGCGATGTATTTGCTTTGGAGGCAAACGGTAATTTCAAATCCTCTTTGGGCACTACTGGTTTTGGAATCGAAACCAGAAAAGAAGAAATCGAAAGCTCCAATCTTGGCAATCGTGATCGGACTTTGACCGGGATTTTCCTCGAGCAACTGATGAATTTTGGAGACAAAATAGATCTGAGAGCCGGACTCTATTCAAATTACTATTCTGAATATGGCTGGAAGCATTTCCCTGGTGTTGAGGTTGGTTTCCAGGCAGCTCCTACGTTAAGATTTTATAGCGGATATGGAGTCAGCTATCGAATCCCGACCTACACCGACCTTTATTATAAAGGACCAACCAATATCGGAAACGACCAATTGGTGCCCGAGCAAGCTCAAAACTTTGAGATCGGAGCCAAATGGAATAAGTCCGGATTCATGGCAGAGCTCGTTTACTTCAATCGAAATACAGATAATCTAATCGAGTGGACACGTCCAAACTCAAGTACACCTTGGCAACCCCAAAACTTTAACGAAGTTACCTTCAATGGAATCGAAGCATCCCTAAACTATCGGGTCAATCCTACCGGAAAAAGTATTCAAGTGAGAGAGTTTATGGTTTCTTACAATTACATCAATACTAATCTGATCGAACAGCCGGGAACAGAAACCCGATATGCCCTTGCTGCTCTGAAAAATCAGTTTATCGGTGGAGTTTTAGTCGGCGTCGGACCTAAGGTCGAATGGAACACCAAAATGAGATATGTGGAGCGTGAAAGCCGGGACCCCTATTTTGTATTGGACATGCGAGCGGACTACAATCGCCTGGGAAAAGCTGGATTCTTTGCGGAAGCATCCAATGTTACCAATACCGAATACATTGAAGCCGGAACTGTTCAGATGCCCGGAAGATGGTTTCGAGCTGGATTTATGTTGAACCTTTGAATTAAAGAGCGTTAATTAAACGCTCTTTAATTTTTAAGCATAAAAAAAGTCCCGAATATTCGGGACTTAATGTGGGAGTTGAGGGATTCGAACCCCCGACCCTTCCGTCTGAAACGGAATGCTCTGAACCGAACTTTGATCTTATAAACTGGAACCTGGAAAAGTGCCTTGGATTAAAGCGGCAACCTTTACCCGTGATTTCCAGGATTTTACTTCCAATTCCCGTTGATAAGCCAAACTTTTTGTTTCGAGTTCTTCCAAATAAACCACCTCCCAATCAGATGCCTTTCCGGTAAAGCCTTTGTGATTGGAATTATGCTTTCGCAGCCTTTCTTTCAAGTCATCTCCGGTATGACCTATGTAATATTTCTCTAGGGTCTTCGACTTTAAAATGTAAAAATGAAATCCCATAAACAAAAAAAGTCCCAAATATTCGGGACTTGATGTGGGAGTTGAGGGATTCGAACCCCCGACCCTCTGCTTGTAAGGCAGATGCTCTGAACCAGCTGAGCTAAACTCCCGAAGGACTTACTTGAAGTTTTCTAACCTCGTTCGATTAGATTTGATGTGGGAGTTGAGGGATTCGAACCCCCGACCCTCTGCTTGTAAGGCAGATGCTCTGAACCAGCTGAGCTAAACTCCCGTTGTATCCCAAACGGATTGCAAAGGTAAATTCTATTTTCTTCTAGCCAAATAATTTCTTAAACAAAAGACTTAATCTCTTGAAAATGAGATCGAATATTTATTTAAAACTTGACCGTCAACAGTAATTTGATCTTTGGAAGTGTTTTTTCAATTAATAAAAGATCAAATATCAAACTTAATCCCCTGCGCCAAAGGCAAAGTTGTGGAATAATTGATCGTATTAGTTTGTCTGCGCATGTAGGCTTTCCACGCATCCGAGCCAGACTCCCGTCCTCCACCGGTTTCTTTTTCTCCGCCGAATGCTCCTCCAATCTCAGCACCTGAAGTTCCGATATTAACATTTGCTATTCCACAGTCCGAGCCTGCTGCCGAAAGGAATGCCTCCGACTCCCTCATGTTAGTGGTCATAATCGCGGAGGAAAGGCCTTGCGGAACCCCGTTTTGAATCGCGATAGCCTCAGCAAAAGTTTCGTATTTGATCAAATATAAGATTGGAGCAAATGTCTCATGCTGAACAATCTCAAAATGATTTTCTGCTTCATAGATCGCAGGCTTTACGTAGCTTCCCGACTCAAATCCATCCCCCGTCAAAACTCCTCCTTCGACTACTGCTTTTCCACCTTCGGTTTTTACTTTCTCTATAGCTGCCAAATACATGTCAACAGCATCAACGTCTATCACTGGACCGACATGATTTTTCTCATCAAGTGGGTTTCCGATGACTAATTTACTATAAGCTGATTTTAATCTGGATTTTACTTCTTCGTATACCGTCTCCTGAATGATCAACCTTCTCGTACTGGTGCAACGCTGTCCGGCAGTTCCCACAGCACCAAAAAGAGCACCACGGATGGCAATGTCTAAATCAGCATTTTCTGTGATGATGATGGCATTATTGCCTCCTAATTCCAACAAAGATCTTCCTAATCTTCCTCCCACTGCTTGACCCACCAATTTACCCATTCGGGTGGATCCCGTAGCCGAAACCAATGGAACTCTGTGGTCATGAGAAAGCATTTGGCCCACTTTATAATCCCCGATGATCAGGGAAGATATTCCTTCCGGCATCCCGTGTTTTTCAAATATTTTACCAACTATCAGCTGACAAGCGATACCCGAAATCGGTGCTTTTTCCGAAGGTTTCCAGACACAGACGTCACCGCAAACCCACGCTAAAGCTGCATTCCATGACCAAACCGCCACAGGGAAATTGAATGCGGAAATGATTCCTACAATTCCAAGTGGATGCCATTGCTCATACATCCGGTGACCGGGACGCTCGGAGTGCATCGTCAATCCATACAATTGACGGGAAAGCCCAACTGCAAAATCGCAGATATCGATCATTTCCTGAACTTCTCCAAGACCTTCCTGATACGATTTACCCATCTCGAACGAGACCAATTTACCGAGATCAGCCTTTACCTCCCTCAGTGCATTTCCTATTTCGCGAACGATTTCACCCCGCTGAGGAGCAGGAACTAATCTCCATTGTTCAAAAGCTATTTGAGCCTGAGATATGATTGCTTCATAGGTATCGGAATTACTGTATTGAACAGTTGCAATCAGACTTCCATCAGCTGGTGAAAAAGAAGAAAGAAATGATTCTCCTGATTCCAGCCATTTTTTTCCAGTAGAAGAGCCAGCATTTTCTTGCTTTATCCCAAGTCTATCTAGTGATTCACGAATTCCGAAATGATCTTTCATGGGATTTTGGGGTGTATTTCTTCTTGATTGATCAAATCTAAAAATAATTCCCGAGTGGATTCCAGTCCTGTTTATTTTAAACCCAGACCTAGGATATTAATCGGATTAAACTTGTCAAAAGTCTTTTTAAACTTCGGACTCACATCGAATTTATAAACAAAATTGAGCCGGTAATTTCCTGTATTTGCAGAATTATTCCAGTCAAATTGATTTGCCAGATTCAGGTGTTTATAGACGTAATTCACATTAACGGAGAATTTTCGATTATTAAATCCTGCATAACCTCGAGCTGAATAACCAGGAATTGCCTGCCAAACCCTTGTTTCTACTTCTTTGTCCCATCTGGAATATCCCGCTCCCAGATTGCCAATAAGCGCTCCTGTCAAAAAAAAGCCTTTGCCAAATACCAAAGTCCCTACAAAACCGGCATTAGGGCCGAAATGGAGATAGTCGGCTCGTTTAAAATTAACAGGATAATTTTCCTCCATCGGATAAATCACAGAATCCCCCTGTACACTCACACGGTACGCTTCCAATCCTACCAAAGGCGAAAAAGCAGAACGCTTCTGGATAGAGGACTGTTGCATAGCCGCATCTATTGATATTTTTTGCCCATTGAAAACATAACTGGCCAGAAAACCAAGTTTACGAACTTTCATGTCTTCTCTGAGATAGGAAACATCTTGACCCGAAAAATCAGAGATTGTATAACCGTTATAGAACTGACCAAAAAAATCAATTATCCAGTGAACGGGGTAAAAGTGCATCTGTAAATCCAGATATTGAGGAAAATCCTTCTGCCTATCAGGATTGATTAAACCCAAAGGAAAAGCAATGTTGAGTGTGAATTTCTGATAAGTAGCGCCAAGACCTACGTTCAAACCAGAATTTGGCATGTAGCGTATTTTCCTGTCGGTATCGGGATTGGTCACAATGAAATCGGTGTACTTTTTAGAGAAATAAAAACGAGTGACAAGTTTGTCTGATTGAGAATAGACGTAGCTCGTATCCATTTCCGCTTTTTGGGCAAATGCTTGCGCAATACCTCCAAAACTCATACCTATAATAATGAAAAACCGGAAAATCATAGCAATGGGAAGGTTTGAACCTAAATTTGATTAAAATCTTGCCATAAAAAAAAATCCGAGCCGTAGCTCGGATTTTTCTTGAAACAAGTCGAGTTCGAAAAATGGTTGTGAATGGATTGAATATTAAAAAAATGCGTTTTAGATAAAAGAAGATTAATCACCATATCTAAGCTAAAAAATTAATTTAATTAATCAAACTATTTCTAAGATTTTTTTACCTGTAACTAATTGGCAAAGAGACAATTAATATGGATGAAAGTTCAAATTAAAACCCCAAGAATAAGCCCCAAATCTTCTAAATTGCAGATATTATGGCCAAACCAGTTCCTTCAAATCCCTTAATTTCAATAGTAATTCCCGCCTTCAACCAGGAAAAATACCTGGAGAAAACAGTTGGCTCTGCATTAGCATCTAAATACCAGTCAAAAGAGATCCTTATTATAAATGATGGCTCAATAGATTCAAGTGAAATTATAGCTAAAAAACTTGCTGAAAGCCATCCGGAAATCCGACTTATCAATCAGGTAAACTCGGGTGTGAGCAGAGCCAGAAATAATGGTATAAGCCACGCCAAAGGAAAATACATTTTACCCCTCGACGGAGATGATTTAATTTCGGACAATTATATATCGGAAGCTATCAAGATCCTCGAAAATCAATCCCAGGTAAAAGTTGTCTATTGTGAAGGCGTTAAATTTGATGAAAATGGGCAGAAGACGTGGAATCTAAAACCATTCAGCCGGAATGCCCTGGCTCGCGATAATATGATTTTCGTGGCAGGGGTGTATAGAAAATCTGATTGGGAAGCTTGTGGAGGCTATTCCGAAGATATGAAAATGGGGCGCGAAGATTGGGAATTTTGGATCAAAATGCTCAAAAATGGAGGTGAGGTCGTGAAACTCCCTTTTATTGGTTTCTTCTACAGAATGACCCCCGGAAGCAAACGCAAGAAAACCGGAACCAATCAAAAAAAGCGAGAGCGAATAGCTTATCTGAATGCTAAACATCGTGATTTTTTCGAAAGAGAATTGAATGGTCCCCTTAGATTTCAGCGAACCTGGTCAAAACCCTACAATACTCTTTTGAAGTGGGTAGGCAAACTCTAATTAGATTTTGTCAAGACCTTTCCAAAACTTCAAAAAATAATATTTAATCGGATTGGTATATTTTAACTGCTTCCACGGTCGGCTTCCATGAGGCCGATGCCAAACAGGCAAATCCATCAGTACGTAGTTTTCAAAGCCAAGCTCAATGGATTTTTTGGAAATAAAAGTATCATACCAATCCTTTGCCTCATCCAAACCCATAAAATCATACGCATCCAAAAACATTGGAGAAAACAACGTACAACAAAAACTCAAACTTCGCTGCGTTTTGATCACAGATTCCTTTATTCCTTTAAACTTCAAATAAGGGAAATTCACCACTCCCTTTTGATCAACCGTCACAGATCCAACCAATCCGGATTTAGGATGGGAATGAAGGTATTTTAATAAATCTCCAATGGTATTTGGTTTCACAACCACATCCGATTCAATGACCAAAAAAGGCAAATTTAGCTCCCTCGACATCTTTTGAGCAGTCTGAAGAACAAGTTTGTAATTTGGAGAAGGGTGATCCGTGATGTCTTCCAAGTGGATCAGCTCATATCCAATTGATCCCTTATTAGCTTCCAAAGCTGCTTTGCTCTCCTCGGAACTGAAGTCATTAAAAATAATATGTCTCAATTTCACATTTGACCCCGCAATTGCTTTCGCAGTATCCAAAGAGGTCTCAATTGAATTTTTGACTGGTGTAATTACGATGACTTCGACCATGTGGAAGATTTTATCCAAAATTAACCCTTTCTGACAAGGCAAAAAAATAACCCCCATTTTCATAAGGGTTATTCGTGTGTTGATCCTTAGGCTAATTCGCCCAAGGCTTTTTTCATTCGCTTCAACGCTTCTACCAATTCTTCGTCAGAAGCTGCATAAGACAATCGGATACAACTAGGGGCTCCAAATGCACCTCCGGTTACCAAAGAAACGTGTGCTACGTCCAAAAGATACAGACATAGATCATCGGCATCCTTTACAGTATGTCCATTCGCTGATTTTCCGAAGAAAGAAGTTACATCCGGGAAAAAGTAAAATGCTCCCTCAGGAACGTGAGTTTTGATTCCCGGAATTTCTTTCAAAAGTCCCATCACCAACTCTCTTCTTCTGAAATATGCTTCTGCCATTTCTTTGGATGGGCCTTGGTCACCAGTGATTCCTGCCAATGCTGCGCGCTGAGCGATTCCAGTTCCGCCGGAAGTGAATTGACCCTGCATCTTTTCGCAAGCTTTTGCAATTTCTAGAGGAGCGCAGATATAGCCTACTCTCCAGCCAGTCATTGCATATCCTTTTGAAAAACCATTCACAGTGATTGTTCTCTCAAACATCCCCGGGAACGATGATATGCTATAATTTTTACCGACAAAATTGATGAGTTCATAGATTTCGTCCGCGATCACCATCAGGTTTTCATGCTTCAGCACAACGGCGGCGATAGCTTCCAATTCTACTTTGCTGAAAACCGAACCTGTCGGATTGCATGGAGAGGAATAGATGACAGATTTTGTTTTTGGCGTAATCGCCGCTTCCAATTGTGCAGCGGTTGCTTTGAAGTTATTCTCAAGAGTTCCTTCAATCAGCACAGGGATACCACCAGCTAATTTGATGATTTCAGCATAAGACACCCAATAAGGTGAGAAGATTACTACTTCATCCCCTTCGTTGATCGTACACATGAAGACGTTGGCGATCGAATGCTTAGCTCCTGTAGAAACTACAATGTTTTCAGCTTTAGCTTTTTCTATTCCATTTTCCTCTCTAAGCTTTTTTGCAATCGCATCTCTCAAATCCTGATAACCAGCTACAGGAGGATAGGAAAAGTATTTTCCCTCATCAATTGCCGCTTTCGCAGCCTCTTGAATATGCTTTGGAGTCTTGAAGTCAGGCTCACCAAGACTAAGGCTAATGATGTCAATTCCTTGAGATTTCAGTTCTCTTGCTTTTTTTGCCATCGCAAGAGTGGCTGATTCCTCCATATTGATTATTCGATCTGATAGAATAGAATTCATTTTTTCTTTGATTTTTTTACAAATTCCACAAAAATAGAGAGAAGATATTAAAATCTAAACAAACGGTCGCATTTGATGCTGAAATGTTATTTTTGAGTAAAATAGTATGCAAGAAATTCCGTTTTTTTGGAAGTATGAGTAGATTTTATGTAACGCTTCTTTTTTTATTCTGCCTCACCAAAATCGCCTTTGCTCAAAAGGGAGATTCCGGTCAGTCAAAAAAATCCGATCCGGATTCGTCGGGAGTAGTCAACTCGAGTCTGCTACCCACTACAATGCCTTTGCTCCTCTTTGATGATGAAAAAGAGAAAGAGGAAAAAAAGGCGAAAAAAAAGAAAGCCAAGAAAAATATCTGGTTTGGAATCAAAACACAAAGAGGTTACACCAAAAGGGAAATTCGTGGTCAGTCCTATTTTGAGTATTTCAATTATACAGACGCATCACGCCAACCCGATCCCTATATCCGAGATGTTTTTTGGTTTGACAGCCAGGAAAGAAGTATCAAAACGGAAGGTTATGAATCCGGAAAAGGATATCTTTTGCATGGTCCCTATGAGCGAGTGATCAATGAAGAAGTGGTTGAAACAGGGATGTTTTACTACGGTACCAAGCACAAAACCTGGATGGTGTACGATGATAACAATATTCTCCAAGATAAAAACCATTACACCGAAGGCTGGCCGAGAGAATCGAGGGTCACCTTTTACAACCAAACTACTAAGTCAATCGAGCAAATCATCCCAGTTCAATATGGATTAGAGGAAGGGAATTTCTTCCACTTCTACGAAGACAGGCAAATTGCAGTGACCGGAGAATACATGTTTGGTGAGAAAGTCGGACTGTGGACAGAATATTGGGATAAAAAAAACACCGCTGCTGTCCGTAAGCGAGAGATTCAATACCAAGAGGAACCCTACACAAAAAATTTCCGCCCTTACATCCGCGCTGAGTGGGATGAGGACGGAAATCTTCTTTACCGAAAAGAGAACTAACTACAGCTTTCTAAACTTGAATTGCTGCCATCCCACTGAGGCTTCATACATCAATCCGCCTTTCGTGCGGGTGAAAACAGCCACTCCATCTACGTATTTTGCATCTTTAGAAGCCCCTGAAGCAGCCACAACGGCTGAAACCTGTGCAGACATTTCCACTTTATTTGCCTTAAATCTTACGAAGGCATCTTCGTCTTCGAAGAAAACCACTTCGCTGTAAGCCTAGCCACCTGCCTGCAAACCGACAGTCAATTGAGTCATTTTAGCATAACCGATCAATTTTCCCTTCTCGAAAACAACTCCATTTCGAGAAGCAGCTCCTACTCCAAGTCCGCCTTTACCTACATTTGGTAAAATAATGTACCCGTACGAGTCATTAAACAATTTTGCCATCCCCGGATCATCCTTTAAAAAATCTGCTTTGGCCGCTTCACTGTCAGAGATAATTTCCTGGTCCTTTTTATCCTGAGCCAGAGCAATCAATGCAAAAAGCCCTAAGAATAGAGTGAATGTTAACTTTTTATCGATGAATTTTGAGTTAGAATTAAAGAAGTAAAAATTAATAAAATGCATCTTCAAATTGCTTGAAATTGATTTTTCCTGTCCTGTCTTTATATACGGCTACGATGTCAAAGCGAATATCATTATGCCAATCTTTTTCATATAGATATTGGTCTGC
>VFKK01000160.1 GCA_009885605.1 Cyclobacteriaceae bacterium
ACATCTCCGGAAACTCCGTGGGTAATAAAGTTTTTGGCACCGTTGAGCATGAAATATTCTCCGTCTCTGATTGCCACTGTCCGCATATTCCCTGCGTCCGAACCTGTGTTGGGTTCAGTTAATCCCCAGGCTCCCAACCATTCGCAGGTTGCAAGTTTGGGCAGGTATTTCTGCTTTTGTTCCGCATTGCCAAAAGCCATAATATGACCAGTGCAAAGGGAATTGTGGGCCGCCATAGAAAGGCCGATGGACGGATCAAGCTTGGAAAGCTCTACAATCGCAGTCACATACTCGAAGTATCCAAACCCTGAACCTCCGTATTCGGCAGGAACTAAAACACCCATCAGACCGAGTTCTCCAAGTTTTTTGAAAACTTCAATGGGGAAAAATTGTCTGTCGTCCCAATCCTTACGGAATGGGGTAATCTCTTTAGCACCAAAATCACGGATCATCTGAGCGATCATCCTTTGATTTTCGTTTTCGGTAAAATTTAGCATCTGTATTACTATTTGGGTTTACATCTAATCTTTTAGAACCTCAAGATTCAGAATAAGTTTGGCTTCAGCAAATCAGAGATTTCGATATAAAATTTGTCAGAAGACCTGATTTAGTGAGGTTTTAATAAGACGATGAGACTTGTAAAAGAGTTTTCAAAGTTGCCTTGATGTAAATGCCATTTTAAATTCTCATTTCACTTCCCAAAGTATTTTGCCTTATTTTCTTCAGAGCCAAACTTTTATAAAAATCAGTCACGGCCAATTTCCCAAAATTGAAAAGGAAACCAGCAAACAATATTGCTAAAACAATTACTAGCTCAATTCTTGCCTAAAGATATACTTCCACACATTCTCCCACTTATAATGAAATCATCCCTTCTCTTGATTTTAACCTTTATGGTAGTTGGGTTTTCTGCAAAAGCTCAGTTTGCAGAAAATAATAGTCTCTATCTCGGAACAGGGTTTTCTCTTGGAAATTACAGAGGTGCGGATATCAATTTCAATTATGCTTCACAGAGAAACTGGTCAGCTCAGTTTGGAATAAAATCCGTATCCCGCGACGCGGAAAACAGGCCCGCTGATTTTTTCGGGGGGGTACTTGGGCTCGTTACCCGTGGATTTACTGATCCGGAAGACAAAATCACCAGCTACCAGTTCCTTGGTGGAAAAATGCTTGTCCTGAGTGAATCAAACGTTTCAACCCGCTTGAATTTGCTAACAGGCCCAACGATTAACAGATACCAGAAATCCGTGAATTTTGAAAAGAACTTCACTGCAGGTGGAGTTTTAACAGGCACTTACACCTTTGAAAAAGAGAAAAGTGCTGGGATGGGCTGGATGGTAAAGCCTACTTTGGAGGTCACTTTTGGAAAAGCAATCGGCTTGGGTTTAAATCCTTACGTGCATTTCAATTCAGCTGATTTTGCATATGGATTTGATTTCCAAATTCTAATCGGAATCCTTCAGCCTTCGAAACA
>VFKK01000076.1 GCA_009885605.1 Cyclobacteriaceae bacterium
AGATGTTTCCTTTCCAGGCAGGGTATTTATCAGATGTAACGAGTGTCAAGCCGCAAGTTGCGATAGATGGCACGTAGTAAGTTACCGGCTGCTCCATTCCTTCTTTTTCAGTGATCTCAGTCAAAACAGTTCCGTCATAGTTCATTCCGTAGGAAATTACTGGCCAACCGTAGTTTTTGCCTTTTTCAATCAGGTTAAGTTCGTCCCCGCCCATTGGACCATGCTCCACTTCCCAAAGTCTGTTGTTGGCTTTGTCGAAGATTAGGCCTTGTGGGTTTCTGTTGCCATAAGACCAGATAGAAGGCACAGCTCCAGGAGTATTTACAAATGGATTGTCTGTTGGGATTTTTCCGTCGTCGTGGATTCTGTGAATTTTCCCATGTGCATTGGTCAGATCCTGAGCATTCATAGGAATGTTGCCTTTATCACCGTTTGAGAAGTAAAGGTAACCTTCATTGTCAAACACGATTCGGCTTCCGAAGTGTCGTCCGCCTTTCCATGGCGGACCTGCTACGATCAATTCTTCCTGCTGCTCGGCTGTATTGCCTTCCAATTTGAATCTCATGATAGTGGTTGCTGCAGTGCTGTCTGGGAAATTTTTCGCGTAAGCGATGTAAATCCAGCCATTTTCAGCATATTTTGGATGAACTGCGATGTCCAAGAGGCCGGCCTGATTTACAGCATGAACTGCAGGAAGTCCTGCAACTTTTTCCCCTGTGAATTTATCATCCTTGAAAATCAAGATTTCTCCTTTTCTCTCAGTCACAAGCATTCTGCCATCACCGAGCCAAGTCATTCCCCAAGGGTTTTCCAATTCGGAATAGAGCGTGTCAACATTAATAAGAAGCTTTTCTGTTTGAACAGAGTAGGTGGTGTCGATTGCCTCTTCGGTAATAGTCTCACCCTGAGGACCGCAAGAAGTCCAGATGGAAACTCCTGCACCTAAAATGGCAATAGGTAAATAGCGTTTGATTGCTTTCATATCGTTTGATTTTGGAAGCGTAAAGGTAAGAGATCTAACTTAAATAAGAATTCTATCTTTTCTCAATGGCTATATTCGGTGATTTTCTTCTCAGTATTAGTTATCAAAGACTGAGCTTCCACCACCATTTCTTTCGATCCAATCAGCAAGGGTGTCCGCTGATGCAATGAATTTGGCTTGATTTCCATAATTCTTCTGTTTCCATCAATGGCTTTTCCGCCGGATTGCTCGGCAATAAATGCCAATGCGTTTGCCTCATATAGCAAGCGTAATTTCCCGCTGGGGTTTTTCCGAGTAGCAGGGTAAATATAGATCCCTCCTTTCAGAAGGTTTCGATGGAAATCAGCCACCAGCGAACCTATATATCGTGCGGCATATTTTCTGTCTTTGCAAAGATCAACATAGGCTTTGACTCCGCTTTCCCATTCTCTTTCCAGCCCCTCGTTGATCGAATATATCTCGCCTCTTTTTGGTGCCTGAATACCCGGATGAGAAAGGAAAAACTCCCCTAGTGAATTCTCATAAGTGAATCCATTTACACCATTTCCTGTGGTGTAGACTAGCATTGTGGAGGAGCCATAAAGTACATAACCTGCCGCCACTTGTTCAGTTCCTGGCTGCATGATGTCTTCCTCCATGATTGGCCTTCCCACAGGACTTTTTCTGCGGTAAATGGAAAAAATTGTCCCGATACTGATATTCACATCAATGTTTGAACTTCCGTCCAGTGGATCAATCGCAACCACGTATTTTCCGGAACTGTTCTGAAGATCAATTACTGCATCTTCTTCCTCGGATACGATGGCGCAGACTTCTCCGCCTTTACTCAAAGCCCGCATGAATCGAATGTTTGCAATTACATCCAGTTTTTGTTGTTCTTCGCCTTGGACGTTGGTTTGTCCAAAGGCACCGCCAATATTTGCCAGACCGGCGCGGTTAGTTTCCCGATTGACTATCTTAGCAGCCAGCGCTATGTCCCGGAGAAGCTGAGAGAGCTCTCCGGATGCAAATGGAAAATCGCTTTGTTTGAGTTTGATAAAACGGTCCAGTGTGGTACCGACGGAATAGGCAAGACCGCTTCGATCTGGCTGATAAGGTAGAGTTTTCATAACTTAGAAAAGTGCAATATTTGGGTTTATACCTCCGAAAATTAGGAAATATTTCTTATGGCTAAAACGATTGTTTACAAATTTGGAGGCGCATCTGTTAAAGATAGCGCTGCATTGAAAAACCTTTCAGATATTTTGCGTAATCGATTGCGAAACAATCTTGTGATCGTTGTTTCTGCCATGGGTAAAAGCACAAATTCTCTGGAAGGGATATTAGCCAGGAAGTTGGAAGGGGGAAATTTTTCCAGGGATTGTGCAATTTTGAATCAATATCATCTTGAGATTTGTGAATCTCTTTTTCCAGCTGATCATGTTATTTTTGCTCAGCTTGATAATTATTTTATTCAACTTGAAAATGATTTAGCGAAGCCGCTTTCCCGTGAAAATTACGACGAGTATTACGATCGGATTGTCGGTTACGGAGAGTTGATCTCCTCCCGAATCGTGATGGAATATCTTTGCCTTGTTGGTCTGGTCGTTCTTTGGCAGGACGCTCGAGAATTGATTCGTACCAATAGCGACTTCCGATTTGCTAAGATTGACTTCGAAAAAACCCGTGCTAATTGCCAAAATAAGTTGAAACCAATCCTTGAGAAGTACCCTGTGCTCACACAGGGATTTATTGGATCAGATTCGAATGGCAGATCTACCACACTCGGCAGAGAAGGATCTGATTTTACCGCGGCAATTTTGGCTACAAGTCTCGACGCAGGATCAGTGACAATTTGGAAAGACGTGCCCGGAGTTTTGAATGCTGATCCAAAAATTTTTCCGGACACGGAGCTTTTTACAGAACTTGATTACAGACAAGCTGCCGAAATGACTTATTACGGTGCTTCGGTCATCCATCCTAAAACCATCAAACCACTTGCAAATGCCGGAATTCCTCTTTTTGTCAAGTCATTTCTGAATCCTGAAGCAGACGGTACCAAGATCCACGGAGCAGCTGAGCCAAATTTTATTCCCACGATTGTGCTCAAAAAAGATCAGATTTTGGTGAGTTTGAAGGTTACGGACTTTACGTTTATTGAGGAAAAGCATATTCACCTCGTCTATGAGCAACTACAATTCCTGAAACTTCGGGTAAACATGCTTCAGACTTCTGCCATCAGTATCTCTATTGTGATCGATTCACAGCTTTTCAAACTTGAGCAATTGATCGAGAAAATGAGAGGAGATTTTGAAGTTCGTTACAATGAGGGATTGGAATTATTGACCATTCTCCATCCGGATGAGGACTCGATTTCCGATAATATTTTTGGACATGAGATCCTTCTGGAGCAAACTACCCGGAATACATTTCAGGTGGTCCGGAAAGTCCGAATAAGCTGAAGGGAATTTTTAGGAAGGAAAGGGACTCATTCTATGATTTTGAAACACAAAAAACTCCGCTCAAGGATAAAGGTAAGAACCTAAGTTACTTTGAGTAAAAATTAAGAATTCTTACCTAATTTGGATAATTGAAAAACAATCAACCCATGCCTATGAAACCAAGACGTATATTTCTTCAAAAAGCCGGTCTTTCAGCATTCGCTTTGAGCCTTCCGGTATTCAATTCAGTTTCAGCGATGACTGCTTTTTCAAATTCCGCAGGACGGGAGGATAAGCCGCTTCGAGTCGCCATCATGGGACTTGGGAGCTACGGTACCAGAGTGGCTGATGCGATGCAAACTTGCAAGCGGGCAAAACTTGTAGGAGTCATTTCCGGCACCCCTTCCAAAATAGAAACCTGGAAAACCAAGTACGGTATTCCGGCTAAAAATTGCTATAACTACCAAAATTACTCTCAAATCAAGAATAATCCGGATATCGATGCGGTCTATGTGACCACTCCAAATGCCTTGCACAAAGAGAATGTGATCGGTGTGGCAAATGCCGGAAAACATGCGATTTGCGAGAAACCGCTTTCGATAAATGCTGCAGATGCAGAGGAAATGGTCAAGGTCTGTAAAGCTGCCAATGTTCAATTACTGGTGGGATACAGAATGCACTTCGAACCGAAAACGCTTGAAGTTATTCGCATGCGAGCTGCGGGAGAATTTGGGAAAGTTCTGTTTTTTCAGGGACTGAGCGGATTTATCATTGGAGATCCAACACAATGGAGATTGAATCCAGTCCTTTCCGGAGGCGGTGCGATGATGGATATTGGCGTTTACTCCATCAATGGAGCCAGATATATGATCGGTGAAGAGCCGATTTGGGTGACTGCGCAAGAGGTGAAAACTGATCCGATCAAATTCAAAGAAGGAATTGACGAGACGATTACTTTCCAGATGGGCTTTCCGGGCGGAGCAGTTGCTTCCTGTCTTTCCACTTATGCATTGAATAACTTGGATAAATTTTACTTGGACGGGACCAAAGGATTTGCAGAAATGCAGCCTTCAACCGGTTATGGACCTATCAAGGCGAAGACACACAAAGGCGAAATTGATATACCTCATGTGACTCACCAAACTGTTCAAATGGACGAAATGGCAGCGATTATCCTTGATGGGAAAAAACCGATTGTTCCTGTGGATGGAATCGAAGGGTGGAAGGATATGAAAATTGTTGATGCAATTTTTGAAGCGGTGAAGACAGGAAAAAAAGTAATGCTTACCTAATTACCCGACCTCTTCCAGCATCAGTTTCCTAAAAAATCAAAACCAGCCAGAAATCAAATTTTCTGGCTGTTTCTTTAAAATCTTACAACTTCCCGGATTATTGATTTCCAGAATTGAAAGGAGGCCGCTTTATAGAGCAGCGCAAATCATGATTTTCAAAAGAGATTTTACCTTACAAATCGGTTGATGGTCCGCTCAATTCCCGGAAGATATGCGGAGCCAAAAAGGTTGAGATGGACGAGCAGAGGATAGAGATTGTAGACTCCTATCCTTGCCTCGAAACCGGGTTCCAAAGGTAATATTGACTCATAAGAATCGTAAAACCTGGAATCAAAACCTCCGAATAGTCTGCTGAAAGCAAGATCCATTTCCCGATGGCCAAAATAAATGGCAGGATCAATCAGGCAGGGTTGACCGGAAGAATTGCTGATCACATTGCCAGACCAAAGGTCACCATGCAAAAGGGAGGGTTTTTCATTTGGGAAGATCGATTCCATCTTGGAATAGATCGCTTTAAATTTTTTCAGAAATTCCAGGGGAATCAGTTTATCGAAATAAGCTTTTCCCAACAGTGGTTCAAGTCTTTGCTCGATAAAAAAATCTACCCAGCTATCAGAATGGAGGTTTTTTTGTGTGAGGGAGGCAATATAATTATCATTTTCAAACCCAAATTCTTTGCTGTGAGTCAGGTGTAAATGGGCGAGACCAATCCCCAGATTTTCCCAATAATCCAGCTGGTATCTGCCTGAGGGAATGAATTCTGAAAGAAGGTAATTATAGTCTCCCACGCGTCCGGATCCGTAGGTTTGGGGGACTTTCAGAAAAGTAGATTTACGGAGTATTTCCAGGCCCTCGGCCTCTTTGAGGAGGATATTTTTTTCGTGATCGAAGTTGAGTTTGAGAAAAAAAATACCCTCCGAACTATCCAGTCTGATGCCTTGATTGTGTGTGCCGGCTGCTACCAGGGACGCTGATTTCAGTTGGGTAAAAGGTCCCAGGCTTTTGAAAAGTACTTGCTCGTAGATCTCATTCTGATCAAACATACAATTGATGGGTCTCTTTTACTTTCGTCAGGAAGCCGTCCATAGCCTCATCAAGGATTGTATATATTTCCTCAAAACCTTCCTCTCCTCCATAATATGGATCCGGGACGGGAAGCCCTTCGGAATCGGGAGCAAAATTGCGCATTAGATGAATTTCCTTTTGTGCGAAGCCAAAATGAGCTTTTAGGTTCTCCAGATTACGGATGTTATTCTCATCCATTGCAATGATGTAATCGAAATCTCTGAAGTCAGTTCTGTTCACTTGCCTGCCTCGATGTTTAAGGGTAAGACCATGCTCAGCAGCGCATTTAAGGGTGCGTTCATCGGGAAGTTCGCCGATATGAAAATCGGAAGTTCCCGCACTGTCAGATTTGAATTGATTGCGCAGGCCTGCGTCAGTTACCTTTTTATTAAAAATGGCCATGGCCAAAGGTGAACGACAAATATTTCCAAGACATACAAATAAAACTCGAATCATAGCGCTTGAAACACTGGAAAAAAGGGTGTATAGAACAACTGGGGATTTTGAAAGTACCTATTTTTCAGATGAATTACACAGCAGTTTTTATTTTTTTGGAGAAAAAAATTAAAACCCTGACCCAAGTAAACGTTCGGCTTTCGTTGTTTTTGCAAATATGAAGATTTCCCGTTGAATGGCTACTTTTGGAGAATGAATTGGTTCTACCGTTTAGGTTTGTTTGTACTTAGTGTCCTTTTACCTGTGGCAGGAATTTTCAGCCCAAAAGTCCGTCATTTTTTGAAAGGAAGGCAATCAGTTTTTCGAGAGCTCATCGAATTTCGAAAATTAAATAGTGGGCCGCTGGCGTGGTTTCACGTGGCCTCACTAGGAGAATATGAGCAAGCCCGGCCAGTAATCGCTGAACTGAAAAAAACAAGACCTGAGTTAAAGATCGCAGTCAGTTTCTTTAGCCCTTCCGGCTACGACAACGTCATCAAAAGGACCCAGCCAAATGTGGATTTCATTACGTATTTGCCTTTGGATCGAAAACGCCTTGCAGTTCGGTTTGTGGAGATAATGAAGCCTGAGCTTGCTTTTTTTGTCAAATACGATCTTTGGCCTCAGCATATTTTAGCTCTGAACGCGGCTAAAATCCCAATCTTTTTGGTTTCGGCTTCATTTCGTTCGGATCATATTTACTTTCGGTCGAATGGATTTTTCAGAAAAATCCTTTTTGAGCTCGATTACATTTTCACCCAAAATCAGCAAAGCATTGACCTTTTGAAGTCAATCGGATTTGAACAGGCTGAAATAGCAGGGGATACCCGATTTGACCGGGTGATGGCTACGGCTTCCAACCCGAAGGAATTTCCCGAAATCAAAAAATGGGTTGGAGACAAGACCACGATAGTTGTGGGATCGGCTTGGGAAGAGGATATGAAGATTTTGATTCCTGTGATTAATTCCCGGCCGGATTATCGATGGATTATCGCTCCACACGATTTAAATCCCCAACCCATGAAGACTTGGGCAAATTCGATAAGCCTGAATTCTTCCCGATATTCGCACTGGGATAAATCCAGTTCTGTTGAGGTACTTTTCATCGATAATATTGGGATGTTGAGTTCTTTGTTTCAGTTTGCCAAAGTGGGGTATGTAGGCGGAGCATTTGGTAAGGGACTGCACAATATTCTGGAGCCTGTTGGATTTGGGTTGCCTGTGATTTTTGGCAAGATGAAAAAGTCTGAAAAATTTCCGGAAGCCGCCCAAAGTCAGCGGGAAGGTTGCGGATTTGAAGTTGAAAATGAGTTGACTTTGAGAGCCGTTTTTGAAAAGCTGGAGCAAGAAGATTTTTATAAGAAAAGCTCTGAATCTGCTCGAATTTGGGTAAACTCAAATCTTGGTGCTGCTGGGAAAATAATAGAAAAAGTGAATAAACTAATGCTCAGGAAATGAAAGGAAGAGTCATCAAATCCACCGGAAGTTGGTACATCGTCCAAGTAGAGCAAGAAGTCCTTTCAGCGAGACTGAAAGGTAAATTCAAGCAGGAAGAAACTAAGCTGACCAATCCGATTGCAGTGGGAGATTGGGTAGTGCTGGAAAAGGAAGAAAATCAACAGACAGCTGTAATCTCAGAAATCCTTCCCCGGGAAAATTATGTAATCCGAAAGTCAACGCGAAAGCAACACTTCTCCCATATCATAGCGAGCAATCTGGATCAGGCGATATTGGTCATCACCATGAAGAATCCAAGAACTTCTCTTGGTTTTATCGACCGATTTTTGGTCAGCACAGAGAGTTTTCGGATTCCTGCAATGCTGGTTGTAAACAAAATGGATCAGCTTGAAGGTGAAGATGCTGAAGAATGGCTTCAGGATATTCATGAGATTTATGAGCCTTTGGGGTATCAGGTTTTGGAAGTTTCTGCGTTGAAAGAGGAAAATCTCCTCGACAAATTCCGACCGTATCTGCAAGGCAAATCAAGCTTGATTGCCGGACACTCCGGCGTAGGCAAATCTACCTTGCTTAATGCACTGATTCCAAACGCAGATCAGGGAACAAAAGAGATTTCCACTTATTCTACAAAAGGCGTTCATACGACAACTTTTGCAGAGCTTTTCATCGTTCCTGGAGGCGGGGATTTGATCGATACTCCGGGAATCAAGGAGTTTGGGATTTTGGATATCGAGGATCATGAGCTTTCTCATTTTTTTCCTGAAATGAGAAAATACCTTGGTCAATGCAAATACAATAATTGTCAGCACGTGAACGAGCCGGGATGTGTTGTAATTAAGAAAATGGAGGAAGGATACATTCATCCCTATCGCTATCAGAGCTACTTGAATATTTTGAATGAGGAGGATAGTTTCCGTTAAGGCTGCATCCGTATTTTGAATCCAAAGAGAATTGGCCTAATTTTCATTTTTGAAAGACAACCATGAGCGAAGTACTCAACCATCAACAAATCAAGAAAAAAATCACCCGAATGGCGTTTGAGATTTACGAACGAAATCACAGTGCAGTGGGTGTTGTTTTCGCAGGAATCTCTGGAATGGGCGTGACATTGGCTGATTTGCTTGCGAAAGAATTGGCCTCAATTTCTCCTTTGAAAATCGAAAAAATAGATATTAAACTGGACAAATCAGATGTGGCATTATCTGAAATTGAGCTTTCCAAGGAGATAGATTTGACCGGAAAAACATTGATTTTAGTCGATGATGTTCTGAATACCGGTAAGACTTTAGCGTATGCCATGAAGCCATTTCTGGATAAGGAACTCAAGAAAATGGAAATTGCAGTTTTGGTAAATCGAAGTCACGGATTATTTCCAATTCGACCGGATTATACAGGATATGAGCTGGCGACCACTTTCAATGATCATATTCGGGTGGATTTTTCGGGCCCCAAATACTCAGTAATACTTCACTAATCCCATGTCTGTTCATTCTTCCGCAAACATCAAAAGAATCACCACTCATATTCTTCAGGAAATGAAGAACAGGGGAGAGAGGATTTCCATGCTCACTGCTTACGATTATTCGATGGCGAGGATTGTGGATGATGCAGGTATTGACATTATATTGGTTGGAGACTCTGCTTCCAATGTGATGGCGGGTCATGAGACTACACTTCCGATCACGCTGGATCAAATGATCTATCACGCTTCTGCAGTGGTCCGAGCTGTGAAGCGAGCATTGGTAGTGGTAGATATTCCTTTTGGGTCCTACCAGGGAAACAGTACGGAAGCGCTTCGGTCTGCGATCCGGATAATGAAAGAATCGGGAGCTCATTCCGTTAAGGTTGAGGGAGGTTCCGAAATCAAAGAATCAGTCATTCGGATCCTGAGTGCAGGCGTTCCGGTGATGGGACATTTGGGTTTGACTCCTCAATCTATTTATAAGTTTGGAACCTACACTGTTCGTGCGAAAGAGGAAGCGGAAGCTACCAAGCTCCTGGAAGACGCCCTGATGTTGGAGGCATGTGGATGCTTTGCGATTGTCCTTGAAAAAATCCCGGCATCACTTGCCAAGAAAGTCGCTGAATCTGTGAACATTCCTGTGATAGGAATCGGAGCCGGTGGTGATGTTGACGGGCAAGTTTTGGTCATGCATGACATGCTTGGAATAACTCAGGAATTTAAGCCGAGATTCTTACGCCAATACGCAGATTTGGAGGATGTGATGAAAAAAGCCTTCTTACAATACATTGAAGACGTCAAGAGTAAGGACTTTCCAAACGAGTCGGAGAGTTATTGAATATTTTCCTAAAGCCTAATATAAGAGCACTTTTGGTGCTCTTTTTTTTTAAAATACGGAAAAAGGCGTATTCCCGGGGTTGATTGAAGAGGGTAGTTTTGATCTAAACTATTTTTCAATGAAAAACCAATACACAATCACTTCAAAAATAATCCTGAGCATGATTCTATTCATGACGATTGGGATGGAGAGTTTCGGCCAGGATCCGGCTTGGAAATTAACAATGGAGAAAGGAGTCGAGTGGACCAAGTACACACCAAACAAAATTCTTTTGGTAGGGAGTTCTGACTGGGGACTTCATGGAGTAGATGCTGTTACCGGTGAGTTGCTTTGGTCCAACGAAGATTTGTACAATTCTGCAAAAGCACTGAAAGGTCCCGATGGTAAAAAATTGGGTTACACCGCGGATTTGATTCGGGTTTTGGTCGATGAAGAGCACCCGGAATTTTCAGATTTCGCTGTCATTAAGTACACGGATAATATTGCTGTAAAAAACTTTGTGGTGATCAATATCAGGACTGGAGAATTGATCATAAATCCTAAGTTGGCAGGTATGCCCGTGGTTAAGGTAATCGGTCCGGAAGTGGCAACTTTCAACTACAATGGATCCGACTATATCCCTCAGTTGGGTGGTGTGATCATCACAGCAAATTTCCCTGATTATACCAAAGCAGGAAGTCCTGAAAATCAGATTACAAAGTTTATTGACCTGAAAACCGGGAAAATTGCCTGGGAAAGCTCGGAGATTTCTTCCGCTTTTTTGCCAGTAGTCACAGACGATGGTAATATTCTAATGATTGGAAATAAAAATGCTGCCAAACTGGAATCCAAAACCGGTAAGATAATCTGGTCATACGAGGTGGCTGATGCGAAAAATAATTTTGAGGCTTTCGATGCGGATATCAAATTGACAGAAGGGTATTTCTATCAGAAAAAAAATAATGCTGGCGTAGTAACTGCTGTTGACCTTAAAACAGGTAAGCAGAAATGGGAGAAACCACTTTCAACAAAAGATGCCCCGATATTGACTGCGGAGAATTTTGGTGTAATCGTGGCAGACGAGAAAGATTTCACTCTTTTCGAATCTGAAACAGGATCTGTAAAATGGACTGCGAAAAAACTGTCAGGAATCGTCGTCGACTTGGGTAAAGATCATGGCATCGCGGTGGGCGAAAAATATAAATATCTCACCGTTTTGGATAAGGAAACTGGTGCTGAGAAATGGTCACAAAAAATCAAGGGAATCCAAATCGATCAGTTAACAGGGGCAGGTATCATGTATCGGGATGAGGTAGGAAGTATTGGACTGTTTGGATTTGATGGACAGCCTGTTTGGGCGGGAAAAGACATGATCAAAGGAGATGTGGTATTGAGAGCAAAACCATCACTTGACAAAGAAGTATTTTATGCGGACGAGACTATTTACATGGTTAACCTGGTGAATGGAGAAAAAAGAGTGATCCAGAGCAATGTCGAGTTTGAAGAAAAGGAGGTTCCAGATAACCTGGAATTCACAGGTACAAACTTTGTTCTTTCATCCAGCCAAAACATGATGGGGTTTGATGAAAATGGCGAGACACTTTACTTAGATCATTGGCCTTCTCCGAAGATAAGTTTGGCAGGAAGAATAGCGATGCGAACCATGCAAGTAGCAATGATAGCAATGTCTGCTTCAGCGGGTTTTAATGAAGGCTATGCAGGCAGTACTACCTCCCTTGGAAAGCAATACGGTCAACAGCGGGAGTTTTACGAAGATATGGGCAGTGCCTTTTCAGATGTTGCCAACAAACGATTCAAAGCAACTATTTCCAGAGGTATCTACAACTTTATTCTAACTGACGTCGGAGAAGGTGTTGGACTGGTAAAAGTGGATAAGATAAGCGGTAAAGAATCCGGTAAAATAGTCCTGAATGACAAAGAACCGGTCTTTGATTCTGATCCTGAAAACGGAATGATATTCTACAAGCCAAGCAATAAAGAAGTGTTTGGATATGTATTCTAGAATCCTTACAAATTATAATCCGGGGTATTTATCAGGGGAGTGGCTTATAACCAGAAAGACCGGCCATATAGCCGGTCTTTCTGGTTATTGATAGGGGTTTTTATCAGGTACTTATTTGGAAGCCTCCTGTAAACTGGCTTTTTCCTTTATTCTTATCATAAAGTCACTCAGCACATTCATGTAATTGATAAATGCATCGTAAGGGGAGTCGTATGGACTGAAGTAAGCGTGAATATCTCCATCGGAGAAGAATTTGGTACACATATAATAGAAGTGATCCGAAGTCTGGAGGAAATTCCAATCCCGCTGAATCTCTTCATCATCGATGGTATTTACCAGTTTTTCCAATTCATACAAACGATCAAAGGCTTCGTCCTGAAGATCATTTCCCAACCAAGCTGTCAAGTCACGCTCTTCATCCGCCCATGAAATAGGAATCGGAACATGGATTTTTCCAATCGGTGGGATTTTGGCAATCACCTCAGATGGAGTGGAAAAGGAATAGTGTGAATTTTTGAAAACGGCCTCAGGAAGGTGCTTCATAAATTCGAAGATCCCGGTCTCTGCCCATTGGTGCTCTCCAAAGGTCTCGTAATCCATGAAAAGGTTGATCACCTCTTCATCTTCCGGAGCGCTGTTGATCCATTTGACAAACTTGTCTGTTGTCAATGGATAGTCTTCCCAGGTTCTGTTCCCAAATCTAAAAGCAATGTCATCGCTGAGTCTGAAGTTTTTCAGCAGGACTTTAAGCTTTGGCTCAATGCTGTTACAATAAACGTAATTAGGGCTTTTCCAACCCAAAATATGCTTAGCACCTTCAGTTAAAATCCCTTCGTAGCCTAATTCAGCAACCATCGCACCGATTTGATCGGAGTAGATCAACTCTGTATTTCTAAAAACTTTTGGAGTATAGCCATTGAAAAGTTCACTGATTTTAGCCTGATGTTTTTTGACTAGTTTGTGAAACTCTTCTTTGCTTTTCAGTGCTGCAAGGGAGTGCGCGTAAGTTTCGTTTAGAAGTTCTACATGCCCGGTAGCAACTAACTTTTGGAAACTTTCTAACACATCAGGAGCATAAGCTTCCATTTGTTCTAGGAAAGTACCGGAGATAGAAAAGCTGACTTTGAAAGCGCCATTGTACTTGTTGATCAGATCCAATAGTAAGGCGTTCATAGGTAAGTAGCACTTTTGAGCCACTTTTCTCATAATACTTCTGTTGGAGAAATCATCCCAATAATGATGATCCTCTCCTATGTCAAAAAAGCGATAAGGTTTGAGCCTGACCGGCTGATGAACTTGAAAGTAGAAGCAGATGGTTCTCATGGTTTCTGGGATAATGTATTTGAATAGACTTTGACAAGTTTGGCAGCCACATGCTCCCATTTCAATTTTTTCAATTCTTTGGTTCCCAAATCTTTAAACATTCGGGAGATACCGTCGTAATGAAGAAGCGCAAATATGGCATCAGCCATAGAATCTATGTCCCAAAAATCAACCTTGATTGCATTGTTAAGGACTTCGGCTACCCCTGATTGCTTGGAAATGATTACCGGCGTGTTATGACGGACGGCTTCCAAAGGAGAAATTCCAAAAGGCTCAGATACCGATGGCATCACATAAACATCACTGATCGCATACATATGATCTACATCATCTCCTTTCAAGAATCCGGTGAAGTGGAACTTCGTTCCCATTCGGAGTTCTGCCACCCGGTCGACCATCCTGTTGAGTAAGTCACCGTTGCCAGCCATCACAAAGCGAACATTTGGATCCCTCTCAATTACTTTTTTGGCGGCTTCCACGAAGTATTCCGGACCTTTTTGAAAGGTAATTCTTCCCAGGAAAGTCACGATTTTCTCAGGGACTTTTTTCTCATAGTGCGATTTGATAATACTCGCATCCAATACCGCATTGTGTACTACCGTTACTTTGCTGGCGGGTACGCCGTATTTCTTTACGATGATATTCTTGGTCAGTTGGCTTACTGCCAACACATGGTCAGCGGCATGCATTCCGGCCCTTTCAATATCATATACCACCTGATTAACAGTCTCACCGGATCGGTCAAATTCTGTTGCATGCACGTGAGCGATCAATGGTTTTCCGCTGATCTCTTTCGCGGCGATTCCTGCAGGAAAAGACAACCAATCGTGCGCATGGATAATATCGAATTCCTTGTCTTTAGCTATTTGAGCGGCTACCAAGGCATATCTGGAAACTTCCATCATGAGGTCTTTGCCATACTTTCCGCTAAACTCAAATTTATTAGAAAAGACACTTTCTGCCACGTCCGTTCGGTCATGCATTGAAGCATCCGTGTATTTTTTAAATTGCTCAGGTCCGAGGTAAGGAACCAAAAAGCTACTCACTTCGAGGTAAGTGAGGTTTTTCCAGAATTTTTTAAATCTTCTTTCACGGTAATCGATGGTTACATCGCTTGCGTTGACAAAATCTGCCAGTGGTTCTTCATCCCCCCAAAGTTTTGGGACAACAAAAATGATGTCCTGCTTGTGATGCGCAAGACCTTTGACCAGCCCATAACAGGCTGTGCCCAATCCTCCGGAAATATGAGGTGGGAATTCCCACCCAAACATTAGCACTTTCATAAAAAGTAAATTATATCCTTTTGACCAAGTCCATCATTCGGAGAAGCTCTGCTACGCTCCAAGCTTGCGAAACTGCACCCTTGGGACGATGAGGAGGATCTCCATCGTAAATCTCTGCTACGGTACCAATTCCATATTGGGTCATCACACCATCAAACTCTTTGATAATCTTTTGGACAAAGTTCAAAGCTGATTTTCCATGAAGCTTCAGGTAACCTTCCACAAAATGTCCCAAAGGCCACGCCCAGACAGTACCGTTGTGGTATGCCAAATCGCGGTTGATTTGATTTCCAAAATAATATCCTTTGTATCCGGGATCATCCGGTGAAAGTGATCTTAGGCCCCTTGTGGTCAAAAGTTTAGACTTGACGATTTCCAGAATCATGTCATTCTGGTTTTCACTTAACATGGTGTAGGGCAGAGATGTAGCAAAGACCATGTTTGGACGAATCGACCAATCTGTTTCCTGACCATCCACTACATCCGCAAGATAACCATATTCCGAAGACCAAAACTCCCGCTCGAAAGATTCTCTGACCACCGCTGCAAATGTGGCGATTTCCTCATCTTTTGTAAGTTCGTAATAGAAGCAAAGCGCATTGTACCAAAGCGCTTGGATTTCCACCGGACAACCTGTTCGGGGAGTTACAGGTCCATTTGGAGTGACGGCATCCATCCAGGTAAGTGCAATTCCTTCCTGACCTCCATAAATCAAACCATTGTCCAGAGCATGAATATTGAAATCTGTTCCTGCTCGATAGCCATCAATAATTCCTTTCAGTTTACTCAGATATCTGTCTTTAACAATCTTGGTATCTCCTGTGAAAAATATGTACTGCTGAAGCGACCAGAAATACCAAAGAGGGGCATCCATCGAATTCATATTGCTCATCACTCCGCTTCCCACATTTGGGAACAATGCGCCATGAAGATCTTTGGACATAGTGTCCATGATATCTAAAAAAGTCTGATTTTCACCTACCGCGAGAGTCAGACCTGGGGAGGCTACAAATGTGTCTCTGCCCCACCATCCAAACCACGGGTAGCCCGCAATCACGCGCGTGTCCCCATCTCTTAATCGTATAAATTGAGCAGCGGAGTTTTTCAGGCAGTTTTCAAAATTATTCCGGGGAGTTCTTCGGGCGATTTCTTTATCAAAAGCTGCTTGTCTTGTTTTTGGATCTGCTTCTGTAAGGCCTGCGGAAAAGATAACCGATTCCCCTTTTTTGATTTCAAATTCAAAATATCCGGGAACATAAAGGTCCTCCTGATAATCATAGCCTCTTTCCCTCTCTTGGATGTATTCAATATTATAGTACCAATCCGGAGCCGGCACGAATTCACATTTCTTGTTTAACTGAAGATAAAGAGGATCATAGACTTCGTAAAGCCTGAACATGGCTCCATGAGGAACCTTTTCAAATTTCTTATTGATAATGGTATTTGCTTTTGATAAATCATGATACCCTCTGAACGCCAGAAAAGGGGCTATCCTGATTTTAGTGGGCGAATGAGCCTCAAGTAGCGTGTATTTGATCATAAGGCGATCCCGATTGGTATCGAGGATCAACTCCTTTTGAAGTAAAACACCTCCCACCCGGTAGGTTAATTTAGGGATGGGCTCAGAATCAAAATCTTCCAGATACTTATGCCCTCTTGGGGAGTAGTTTCCTGGGAATTTGCTGATCCCCAAGTTAAAACTAGCGCCATGCTGGATCACTGTCTCATGGACAGTTGACAGCATCACGTGGTTTTGGGCGTCTATTTGAGGCTGAGGTACAACTAGCAAGCCATGATATTTCCGCGTGTTACAGCCTATGATCGTGGTACTTGTATAGGTTCCTGAGCGATTAGTCCTAATAATCTCTCTGTCAAGAGAATAATTAAGGTTAATCAGTTGGGTTTTATCGAAATGAATGTAACTCATATGGAAAATTGTAAGCTGTTAAAAATAGAGTTTTGAACTGATAAGAAAAATGAAATGCAAAAAAATAAAGGTTACGTTGCCATAACCTTTTATAAAAACTGTAAATAGTTAGGAAAGAAGTGCTTCTTTTTGGATTTCCTCAAAGATCTTGAGTGATTCCTCAAACTTTATCATATAGTTTTTAGCCATTCCGAGGTTAACTGGCTTCAATACTGGGAATTTCGGAGAAGATTTGAATAAAGTAAACATCTCAAGTTGGTTTAAGGCAGAGTCAATTTGTCAAATGCTATGCCAAAAATTCCCCATATAATGCAAAAAACCCCTCTAGTTGAGGGGTTTTGGGTGAAAGACCGGGTTCGAACCGGCGACCTCTGGATCCACAAACCAGCGCTCTAACCAGCTGAGCTACAATCACCGTGTGGACCATTTGGGAGAGATATTCTCAAATGGTTTGCAAAAGTAATAATTTAGGCCACTTAGCGCAAGACAGGATTTAATTATTTCTCAAAAAAGTAATTCTTTCACCCTTTTTTTCTTCGTAAAATATTCCCTCTTCGTATGCTAAATGTCCGGAAACTATAGTGTGTGTAACTTTTGAGCGAAAAGTATGGCCTTCGAAAGGGGACCAGCCACACTTAGAAAGAATATTCTCCTTTGCCACAGTCCATGGTGAATTCAAGTCTGCCAGCGTTAAATCGGCATAATACCCTTCTCGGATAAACCCTATCTTTTCGATTTCGAAAAGTATAGCGACGTTATGACACATCTTTTGAGCAATCATTTCCAAACTGATTTTTCCCTGATGATAAAAGTCGAAAATCGCAACCAAGCTATGTTGGTTCAAGGGACCACCTGACGGAGCTTTGAGATAGGACTGGGCCTTTTCTTCAAGGGTATGAGGAGCATGGTCAGTTGCGACTTCATCGATTCTTCCATCAAGGACAGCCTTGAAAATCTGCTCCCGATCGTTTGCTGTTTTAATCGCGGGGTTCCATTTGATCAGGTTTCCTTTCGTTTCATAGTCCTCTTCAGAAAACCACATATGATGGATGCAGGCTTCAGCAGTTATTTTCTTTTGCTCCAGTGGAATTGAATTGTCAAACAACTCCAATTCCTTTGCCGTGCTGATGTGGAGGATATGAAGTTTTGTGCCATGCTTTTTTGCAAAGGCAACAGCCCGGCTGGATGCATCATAGCAGGCCTCTTGAGATCGTATTTTGGGATGGAATTTGACTGGAATATCTTCTCCATAGATTGTTTTGAAGGATTCCAGATTTGCTTTAATGATGTTGTCATTCTCACTGTGGATAGCAATGATTGTTTTGCACTGGCTGAAGATTTTTTCCAATACCTCCGGATTGTCCACCAGCATATTTCCTGTGGAGGAACCCTGAAAAATTTTGACCCCAAAATTGTCTCAGGATTTACCTTTAGAATTTCATCCAGATTGTCGTTAGTTGCTCCAAAGAAGAACGAGAAATTGGCGAGTGAAACTTCGGTAGCCCTGGAATATTTTTCTTCTAATAATTCAATTGTAGTGGACTGGGGAACTGTATTTGGCATTTCCATGTAAGTAGTTGTACCACCTGCTACACCGGCTTTTGCTTCGGTATAAATTTCGCCTTTATGTGTCAGTCCAGGCTCCCGGAAGTGAACCTGATCATCAATCAATCCCGGGAAAAGGCATTTCCCATCTGCTTTGATATGGATATCAGCCACTTCAGAACTCAAGTCAGAACCAAGCTTGGCGATCATGCCATCCTTAACCAAAACGTCTCCCGGGCTAATCCGGCCTTCATTGACTATATTTGCACCGGTGATCAGGATACTTTTCATCTCTGTTGGAGTATTACCTTCAAATTTTCCCTTAAAATTAACGAATCATGAGCAATGAGGCCTTAGGTTTTGAAGCATTTAAGCTAAACCGCCAGCTTTTGGATGCAGTTACCGCTGCAGGATATACACAGCCAACTCCGATTCAGGAAAAAGCCATTCCGCTAGCGCTTGCCGGCCATGATGTTTTAGGGATTGCTCAGACAGGAACCGGAAAAACTGCAGCTTATGTGTTGCCGGTACTGATGAAAGTAAAATATGCTCAGGGTGTTCACCCAAAGGCATTGATACTTGCCCCAACCCGTGAGCTCGTCATGCAAATCGAAGAAGTGACAAGACAGCTGGCGCAAAATACCGACTTAAGAATCTTGAGTTTGTATGGAGGTTTGGGTCCAAAACCCCAAATCGAAGCAATTGCCGCCGGAGTGGATATCATTATCTCAACTCCTGGTAGGTTTTTGGATCTCTATAAAAAGAATTTGATTTACACAAAAGAGATCAAAACAATGGTCCTGGATGAGGCGGACAAAATGATGGACATGGGATTTATGCCGCAGATCCGATCGATTTTGGAGGTAATCCCGGTAAAAAGACAAAACCTGCTTTTCTCCGCAACTTTTGGAGGAAGGATCGAACGACTAGCTGCGGAATTTCTTGAATTCCCGGAGCGAGTGGAAGTGACTCCTCAGGCGACGACGGCGGAGACTATTGCACAGATTCAGTATTTGGTGCCGAATATTAAAACTAAAATCAACCTGCTTGGTCATCTTCTTCAAAATGAGGAAGTGAAGCGGGCCATTATTTTTACCAGATCCCGAAAAAATGCCGAGGAAGTATTCCACTTTTTGGATAAAAGGCATTTCGGTGAAATCAGAGTTATTCACGCCAATAAAGGTCAGAATACTCGAATCAACTCGATGGAGGATTTCAAAGGCGGAGATGTTAGGATCTTGGTGGCGACAGATGTAGCCTCAAGAGGTTTGGATGTGACCATGGTCTCGCACGTTTTCAACTTTGACGTACCGCTGATCTATGAAGATTACGTTCACCGGATCGGGAGGACAGGTAGAGCTGAGAATGAAGGGAAGGCCATTACGTTTGTGAATCCGGCTGAAACCTATCACTTCGATAAAATCGAGACGATCATCCGAATGAAAGTAGATGTGGCTGAGATACCTGTCGAGGTAGATATTCCAGCCACACCCTTCGACGAGAAACAAGGCTACGATCGGGAACTTGATAAACTCAGGCAACGAGATAACCCGGATTACAAAGGAGCCTTCCATGAGAAAAAAGGTCCGCCAACAGTAAATCCAAACAAGCCGAAGGAAGAGAAAAAGCGAGGCAACAAAAACTCCAAAGCTAAACGAAACCGGAATCAGATGAAGACGAAGGCGAAGTGGAAGAAAAAAGGAGACGTTTAAAAAGCATAAAAAAGGATCCTGATTTTTCGGGATCCTTTTATTTTATCGTTCTGTTCGTGTATTCGTTCCGTCTACAGGAGTTCTTTTTTCTCTGTTTGCCAGATCCCACGCTGTGTGGAAGATCAGTTGAGCTCTTTTTGTCATAAGTGGAAACTCGATTTTGTCCACCGTGTCGGTCACCTGATGGTAGTCGTCGTGTACGCCATTGAAGAAAAAAAGCACCGGGATATTATGCTTCGCAAAGTTGTAGTGATCTGATCTGTAATAGAATCTGTTTGGATCATCTGCTGCATCGTAGCGGTAGTCCAAAATCAGGTCGGTGTAAGTGATGTTGTTGTATTCGTTGATTTTTTTCAGTTGAGTAGAAAGCATTTCAGAACCGATTACGTAGATATAATCCTTGTTTTCAGCCTTCTGATATTCGTAATCAATTCGGCCTACCATGTCGATATTAATGTTGTTCACGGTATTGGCAAGGGGGAAAATCGGATTCTCAGAATAGTACTCAGATCCTAATAGTCCTTTTTCTTCGCCAGTGACATTCAGGAAAAGTATACTTCTTCTCGGTTTGATTCCGTCTTTCGCAGCCATTGCAAATGCTTCAGCAATCTCCATTACCGAGACAGTACCTGATCCATCGTCATCCGCTCCATTAAACACATCACCTTTTCCGTCCACGCCCACGTGATCGTAATGAGAAGAAATAACAAGTACTTCTTCTTTTTTATCAGTGCCTTCAAGGAAACCCATTACGTTTTCGGTGGGAACAACTGCATTCGATTTAACAATTTGATAGCTTGATTTCTGAGATTTGATGGTTTCAGGATTGCTTTTAGCAGCCTCTTTCAAAGTCTCAACGGGAGCACCGAAAAGCTCCCCCATTTTGTCAGAACTCACCATGAATACAGGTCTCTGAATGGTTGGTTTTTCAAAGCCAGGACGTCCTTTTCCTGCATTTGCCTTGTATCGATTTGCTACCCGATCAAAGTTTGACTGACCTTCCATTGTTACCTGCACGATTCCTGCGGCCCCCGCATCCATTACTTTGTTGACCAAATCGTTGGTTCTTACACCTACCGCCCAAATTCCGACGAGTTTATCCTTCACATCAACTTTCGCGAGGTTCTCATCCGTAACCAAGCCAAGAAATACTAAGTCAGTCTTCGCAACTTTTTTCATATCACCATCGCCGGTAAATATGAAATCTGTGTTTTCTACCAGCTTCTTTTTACCTATCTGCAAAGTTACTTTGCTGTAAGAAACAGAAATCAGATTGAATGGCTGGAAATATCCACCATTAACCGGACCTGCTAAACCAATATTTTTGTAGAATTCAGCTAAATAATTACCGGCTTTTTTTCCGCCTTCAGATCCAGTATCTCTTCCCTGAAGCTCATCCGATGCCAAATAGGTCAGGTGTTTTTTGAGATCGTCAGCGGTGATGGTAGTTGCGTATTTTACTTGAGGGGAATTTTGAGCAAGGAGTGGCATAGTCAAGCCAATTGCCAGAGCTCCAGTTAAGAACAAACCTTTTTTCATATTATATTTTTATTTGGGACACAAAACTAGATAAATTTTCAACCCACCTCTAAACCGTTTGTAAATTTCACTTGTTACATGGGAAATTATCGGCCCGCTCAAAAGCATTTTCCTTCAAGAAAATGTAACTTCGCAACCGTAAAATCAGGTCGATTTCTTACCCAAATAGTTCATACTTCCTTAGAGTTCTTTATGCAGATAAATCTTTCTAATGCTGTCAAATTTGAGAGCAGACACAATGGCCCGACCGAGGCGGAAATCGCAGAGATGTTGGAAAAAATCGGTGCTTCATCCTTGGAGGAGTTAATCAATCAAACAGTACCCAAAGCTATTCAGCTGGAACGTCCTCTGAACTTACCGGCATCAAAACTGGAATCTGAATTTCTAAAAGAATTCAAAACTCTTGCGGCTAAAAATAAAGTTTTCAAATCTTTCATAGGAACAGGTTACTACGATACAATCGTACCGGGTGTTGTTCTGAGAAATGTGTTGGAGAATCCGGGATGGTACACGGCTTACACTCCTTATCAGGCAGAAATCGCTCAGGGAAGATTGGAAGCATTGATCAATTTCCAAACTGTGGTGATGGATTTGACTGGAATGGAGCTCGCAAATGCTTCATTACTGGATGAAGGAACTGCAGCAGCGGAAGCCATGACCATGCTTTTTGCGGCGAAGCCGAAAGAGAAGAAAAATGCGATTAAGTTTTTTGTTGACGAGAAAGTATTCCCTCAGACGAAAGCTGTTCTTTTGACTAGAGCTGAACCAATCGGAATTGAGTTAGTTTTTGGCTCAATTGATTTATTGGATTTGACAGATGAAAATCTGTATGGCATTCTTTTCCAATATCCGGATGCAGATGGGGCAGTAAGAGATTATTCAGCAATTGTAGCTGCTGCAAAAGAAAACAAAGTAACGACAGCATTTGCCGCAGATTTACTTGCATTGACGATACTTACACCTCCTGGTGAAATGGGCGCCGATGTAGTGGTAGGTTCAGCGCAGCGATTCGGAGTTCCGATGGGCTACGGCGGACCACATTCTGCATTTTTTGCAACCAAAGAAGATTTCAAAAGACAAATACCAGGTCGTATCATTGGTGTATCAATAGACAGAGCAGGAAATAAAGCTTATAGAATGGCTTTGCAAACTCGCGAGCAGCATATCAAGCGTGAGAAGGCAACTTCCAATATTTGTACAGCTCAGGTTCTCTTGGCAGTAATGTCTAGTTTCTATGCGGTTTACCACGGTCCACAAGGGTTGAAAAATATCGCTTTGAGAACGCATGGCTTGGCTAAGTTGACTGCAACTGCACTTACTCAACTTGGATATACTATTTCCTCTCAGCAATATTTTGATACGGTGAAAGTCAGTTTGGATGCTGAGACATTGAAAAAAGTGAATAAGATGGCACTCGCTTCTGAAATCAACTTCAGATATGAATCCGATGCATTGTTCATCACATTTGATGAGGTAAAAACTCTTTCTGATACGCAAGAGGTTGTGAATGTATTTGCGAAAGCAAACGGAAGTCAGCCTCTGGATATTTCAGGAATGTCAGATTCACTCTCACTTGAATTGCCGGCATCACTTCTGAGAACTTCAGAATATATGACTCATCCGGTGTTCAACAATTACCATAGTGAGCATGAGATGCTTCGCTACATCAAGCGATTGGAGTCGAAAGATCTTTCCTTGGTTCATTCCATGATCTCCTTGGGCTCATGTACCATGAAATTGAATGCAACTGCAGAGATGATTCCCGTAACCTGGCCGGAATTCGGTCAGATGCACCCTTTTGCGCCAATTGATCAGACAATTGGTTATCAGGAGCTTTTTGAAAATCTGAGAACCTGGCTAACTGAAATCACGGGTTTCGCAGACACTTCTTTGCAGCCCAACTCAGGAGCTCAGGGAGAATTTGCCGGATTGATGGTCATCAGAGGCTACCACCTGAATAATGGTGATACTCATAGAAACATTGCCCTGATCCCGACTTCAGCTCATGGTACTAATCCAGCTTCAGCTGTGATGGCCGGAATGAAAGTAGTATTGGTAATGTGTGACGAAAAAGGAAACATTGATATCGAGGATCTGAAAACAAAAGCTGCCGAGCACGCTCAGGATCTGGCTTGTTTGATGGTGACATATCCATCGACTCACGGAGTTTTCGAAGAAGCAATTCAGGAAATCTGTGCGACTATCCACCAATATGGTGGACAAGTTTATATGGACGGAGCTAACATGAATGCTCAGGTGGGGTTAACGAGCCCTGGTAGAATAGGCGCTGACGTTTGTCACCTGAACTTGCACAAAACGTTCTGTATTCCTCACGGTGGTGGTGGACCTGGTATGGGACCGATTTGTGTAGCAAGTCATTTGGCGCCATTCCTTCCGGGAAATCCACTTGTAAAAACAGGAGGAGATCATGCAGTTTCCTCAATTTCTGCCGCACCATACGGAAGTGCCAGCATTCTTCCTATCTCATATGCCTACATCGCGATGATGGGAGGAGATGGCTTGACGAATGCTACTAAAATAGCGATCCTGAATGCAAACTATATCAAAGAAAGACTGAATGGCCATTATCCAATCCTTTATACCGGTTCTCAAGGTCGAGCAGCACACGAAATGATCGTGGATTGCCGAGCTTTCAAAGAGTACGGTGTAGAAGTGGAGGATATAGCTAAGCGTCTGATGGATTATGGCTACCATGCACCAACTGTTTCATTCCCTGTTGCCGGAACTTTGATGATCGAACCCACGGAATCTGAGACAAAAGCGGAGTTGGATAAGTTCTGTAATGCGCTGCTTTCAATTCGTGAGGAGATTCGCGAGGTCGAAGAGGGCAAAGCAGACAGAGTAAACAACGTGCTTAAAAATGCTCCGCATACTGCGACAATGGTGTTGACTGGCGAATGGGATCTGCCATATACTCGAGAAAAAGCAGTCTTCCCAATTGCCTATGTAATTGAAAATAAATTCTGGCCAAGTGTAAGGAGAATAGATTCTGCTTACGGAGACAGAAATCTGGTATGTAGTTGTATTCCAGTAGAAGAATATGCGAAAGAGGCCGAATTGGCTTAATTTAACCAGAGTCTAAAAATAAAGGCTGCCAGTTGGCAGCCTTTATTTTTTATACGTTAACGTGTTTTTCAGCGTGGTAGGAGGATCTTACCAAAGGCCCTGACTCCACGTATTTCAACCCGCGTCTGAGGCCTTCTTCTTTGTAGTGGGCAAACATGTCCGGGTGGATAAACTCCGCGACTTCGATGTGCATTTTGGTAGGCTGGAGGTATTGTCCCAAAGTCAGGATATCACAGCCATGTGCAACCAAGTCATCCATGGCTTTGAAGAGCTCGTCTTTTGTCTCTCCAAGGCCAAGCATGATCCCGGTCTTAGTTCTTTTTCCGAACTCTTTTGTCAATTTGATTTGTTCGAGAGATCGCTCGTATTTGGCCTGAGGCCTGACTCTTCGATAAAGGCTTCCAACGGTCTCCATGTTGTGAGAGACTACTTCCTGACCACCACTTATCATTCTGTAAAGTGCATCCCAATTTGATTTCACATCCGGAATAAGCGTTTCTATGGTGGTAGCAGGGGAGAGTTCTTTGGTCTGAACAACTGTTTGATACCAAATCTCAGATCCCTTGTCTTTCAACTCGTCACGGTTGACGGAAGTGATCACGGCATGTTTTACGCCCATCAATTTGATTGCTTCCGCAACTCTCCTTGGCTCATCTGTGTCGTATTCAGGGGGTCTGCCTGTCGCTACAGCACAAAATGAACACGACCGTGTGCAGACATTTCCTAAAATCATGAAAGTCGCTGTGCCTGCGCCCCAGCATTCTCCCATATTAGGGCAATTTCCGCTTTCGCAGATCGTATGCAACTTATGCTCATCTACTAATTTTCTGACACTGGCATATTCTTTTCCTACGGGCAACTTTACTCGTAACCAATCTGGTTTTTTTCTTCTGGTTGCTTCCTCGGAAATGACGGGTAATTCGATCATCAGTTTGACTATTTAATACAAAGGTAATTCTGACGGGGATAATACCCAATCAGCATTATTGTCTGAATCCGTAGAAAAAGGTGAAATATACGGATTGGAAAATCTGATTATTTTCAGCGGTGGGGATCAAAGGTATTTCTTTGGTAAAACCCTCCAGCATGTATCCAAGTTCAAGTCCGGTCACATTACTTTTGAAAACTCCAAACTCAAAGGATACTGCCGCTTTAGCATTGGCACCAAAAGCAAATTCAGATTGTCCCAATCCTTCAAAAAGGTTGCCGGTACCCAAAATATTGTATCTGCTCTGATGAATTTCCGGATCATATTGTTCGGTCACCGTTTCCACCCGATTGACTGCATATTCGATATAATAGGGAGCAATTAGTCCAAAAGTGGGACCCACGGCACCCAAAACGGAAACCTGAACACCTTGATTGGGGGCTTTTTTGAACAGGATCAACTCTCGACCATATTGGGGTCGAATAGAATAGAGATAGTTTGATTTTCCAAAAATGTAGCTATTTCCCAAAACCGTGTTGTATCGGACTTCTTTTTGGTTTTTGACATTTGAGAGCTCAATAGACCAAAAACTGAATTGGGTATCGTCTATTCTGGTTCCGGCTTTGAAAATGAAACCGCCTATTAGTCCGCCATTTGTATTCTTATTTACTCCAAAAAGATATTCTTTGTCGTATTCATAATTTCCTACATCTTCTCGTTGTCCAAAGGATTGGGTGATAGAAAAGATGAAAATAAAGGGAAGGATATATTTTAGCCTGCTCATTCGATATGGTCAAAAATATTGCTCAATTTTAGTATCTGAATACTTTAACTGAATTTAAAAGTAAGAGTTTATGCCCACTTTAAAAAGTTCGTATTTAGGGAAGTTAAAAGGCATGAAGGCGTTAAATTCTTGTGAAGGCTAAATTCCTGAAAATTATTTTTACAATATAAACCCAACTAGTATGAGTTACCTTTTTGAAAGTTTCAAAGGCTGGAAAACCTATTGTGAAGAAAAGGAAATTTCTCTTCCCCAATCTGTTATTGAATTCGAGGTTGACCAAAAAAACGGAGAAGATTCCCAAATAAAGGCTGGATTGCTGAAAGCCTACGGAGTAATGAAAGATGCTGTCAAAACCGGTCTTGAAGAAGATATGATCTCCAGATCTGGGATGATTAATAACGGTGCAAAAAAAGTTTACAATTATCATGTAGCAGTTTTATCCCCCGAATTTCAAAAACTAATTTCCCGAGCTTTGGCAGCAAAAGAAGTTAATTCTTGTATGGGCAGGGTAGTGGCTGCCCCAACAGCCGGAGCAAGTGGAATTCTTCCGGGGACTTTGGTGACGTTGCAGGAGATTCATGATTTGGCGGATGAAGAGATTGTAAACGGTCTCTTGGTAGGAGCTGGAATTGCATTGATTATTGAAGAGAAAGCGAGTTTGGCCGGAGCGGTGGGAGGCTGTCAGGCTGAGACTGGTTCTGCTGCTGCAATGGCTTCGGGTGCAATTGTATATTGCCTGGGAGGAAATATTGATCAGGTTTTCACAGCAGTAGCTATTACTATTCAATGCATGCTTGGATTAGTTTGCGATCCTGTGGCAGGTTTGGTAGAAGTGCCTTGTGTGGTCAGAAATGCCAGCGCAGCAGCGATTGCATTCAGTTCAGCACAAATAGCATTGGCAAATGTCAATGCGGTAATTCCGGTGGATGAATGTATTGAGGCGATGGGTGAGATCGGAGCTTCTATGGAAAGCCGTTATAAAGAGACAGCCATGGGAGGATTGGCTGCTACGCTTACCGGCCAGGAAATTTCGAAGAGAGTCCTGATAAGTGATATTGAGATTCTTCCCGATTCTGAATCACCCGAATAAGTTTTGAAAAAAGGGGATACTTAAAATCTGGTCAATGCTAAAGGTGAAAATTATTGCCCATAGAATTGCACTCCAAAACATGTGGAGGTAGATATGTCTCTTTTTTGTGCCGAATGAAATCAAAATTAATGTTCCTCCGATTGGAGTGAGGAATATTGGTGTCAGGAAAGCGATTCCAACTTTTCCATATTTGCCCCAGATTGTGACGAGTCTTCTATTTTTTCTGGAAAATCTCGGTTTTGGGGATTTTCGCCTCAGCTCAAGGTATTTTTTGAATTTGATCCCTATCAGGCTAAAAACAAAAACGCTTGACATCATTCCTGCTACTGTGACAAAAATTGTTTCAGCGATCCCATAGCCTGCAGCAGAAGCGAAAACAGGTCCTGCTATGAATTTGAACCAGCAAAGAAAATAAATCCCCAAAAAAGTGAGGATGGCTTCTGTCATTTTTAAAGATAGGAGTAAGTTATTTTAAAGAAGAATACACAAGTTGTTGCATACCCCCTCTTTTCTTGAAGTGATGGTTGAAGAAATTCCGTTTCAGTTACACAAAGGTAACCTGAATTTATCAGTACAATTGGATAAGATTTTTTCAAATTTAAAGCTTCTCGCCAAATGCCAAGTCTCCCGCATCCCCTAATCCTGGAACGATATAGGAAAGATGATTGAGCTTTTCATCGACTGATCCCACCCATAGTTTGTAGGGCAGTTTCAAATTTTTTTCAATGTATTTTATCCCTTCAGGAGCAGCAAATAGTGCAGCTATATGAATCATTGAAGGAGTACCATGAGAGAAAATGGTGTCTAATGTCCTGATGATTGATTTTCCGGTTGCAAGCATTGGATCGGCAAGAATAATCACTTTGCCTTCGAGCGAAGGAGTAGCATGGTAACCAAGGTTGATTTTTATTTCTCCGCTTTCGTTTTCATCCCGAAATGCACCTATGAATCCACTTTCAGCATCATCAAAAAAGTTTAAAAAACCTTGGTAAAAGGGCAGAGACGCTCGTAAAACCGAAATCAGAACAACTTGGTTTTCAGGTATAGAAATCAGGGTTTTCGCCAAAGGCGTTTCAATCTCTTGGGCTTTGTATGAAAGAGACTTGGAAATTTCATAGGCTAAAATTTCTCCAAGGCGCTCAAGATTTTTTCTGAATCGCATACGATCATTTTGAATCCTGATATCCCGCATTTCCGCCATGAATTGGTTGGCAATGGAAGGCGTTTCTGAAAGTATAAACATAAAGCGAAGTTAAAAGAAAACCCGGCTCTTTTGAAGCCGGGTTCATATTATGGATTGTTAAAACTTACTTGACCTCGAAGCTTGACCTTCTTGCCATTTGTCTTGCTTCATTGGATGATTTATCCACGCTTGTGTCTTCTCCGTACCCTTTAAACGAAAGTCTTGAAGCTTCTATACCTGCGGAAATCAATATATCGTAAACCGCTTTGGCTCTTTTTTCTGAAAGCTTAATATTGTAATCTTCCGGACCTAATTCGTCCGCAAATCCTTTTACTTCAAGCTGAACTCCAGGATTTCTCTTCAGAAAGTTTGCTACAAAATTTGCTGATGATGTAGAGTAGACAAGAGGCTTATCACTGTCAAATGCGAAGTAGACGTTGACGTAATTTTCATTTATAGCCTTTTTGAAATAGTCTACCTCTTTTTTAATTTCCACAGATGGACAACCTTCCGTGGATGCAGGTCCAGGTATGAAAGGGCATTTGTCTAAATGATCCGGTGTGCCGTCGTCGTCAGAATCAAGAGTTACGCCGGAGAAACTGACTCTGGCTCCCTGAGGAGTATTTGCTTCTTTATCCAAATAATCAGACACTCCGTCTCCATCCGAATCTTTAAGCATTTCTTTAATTCCATCGATTGCACTTGCAAGTTCAACCTTAGTGGCATACTTATCTGCTTCTATGTACCAATCTGCATGCTCTTCCTGCTTACCCAGATAAATATTCAGTCCCAAAGTTCCGGTCCACCAGGTTCCAGTTGCATGGACGTATGGATTGGAGCCAACAGCATTCGGTTGTACTGGAGCATTGTATTCGTTTCCATCAAACGTGTAGGTTTGCCTTCCATTTACAATCATAGAAATGTCACCCGTCAATGAGAGCCTTCTGCTAAGTTTTAATTGGCCTGTTAAACCGGATATGATATTATAGTGATAATCTGGTTCATTATTTAAAGTGGTCGGGTCAAAACTCAATCTTCCACCCCCCCCACCAAAATGTCCAAGAAGACCAATTCTTCTTGAAAATGATTCAAAATTCATAATTCTACCGAAATTAAAAATCATCTGCAGATCAATTCGCTGATAGTTAGTTGTGAACATTGGACTTTCTCCTTTTGCTTCAGAAAAGGATCCAAATCCACATCGCCTTTTATTCCGAACTTTTCGTTGAACATGTAGCGTACCCCAAAATCAAGGTGACCTAAATTGAGTGTTGGAGTTAAGTATCCGGGAGTTAGGGGGGACATGGCCTTATTAAAACCTGCATTTGTCTCAATTGACCAGCGATTAAAATCTTTTTGGGCGTACCCAAAAGTTACAATTCCAGACAGAATCAGGAAT
>VFKK01000152.1 GCA_009885605.1 Cyclobacteriaceae bacterium
ATCCTGCCTTCTCAGTTTTTTCTTCGTGTTCAAAAATCATTCATTGTCCACCTTGGTCAAATCGAAAGCTTTAATACCAAAGAAATCACCCTCTTAAAAGGAGCCGTAGTTCAAGTAGGAAGACAATATTACAACAGTTTCCTTTCCAAGCTGAATACAATCACAGAAAGCTAAGAAAACAAAAAGGCGGGTAAAAAACCCGCCTCTTTAGCTTTACCAAACAATCAACCAAATTAACCCTTACGAGTTATACTCCTAAGATCTTCAAGTTCTCAAAGCTTCACTTAGGTGAATTTTTGAGAACTTTTTTTTGCAAATCAGCGACTTTCTTTCTTGCCTCTGTCCATGATAATTCCATTCCGATTTTTTTAAGTTGGTTTAGTATTTCAAATCGGGCAGATTTTTTTACAGTATGATTCTTCCATTTCTCTGAAATGAATCAAAAAATCATTTCATTGATATGTAAGTCAAAACTGTGTAAGTTCTAATTGCCAAAAAGAAGTCCAATTATTTAATCACATATAAATCAATTGATTACGTTATTTTTTAAAAAATTTCCTGTTCACGAACGTACATCAATCCCCCAGTTCTGGACAAAAAATTCAAACTCAAAAGGTTACACTCGACATCACTAATAATTCTAATAAATGAAAAATTTGTCCTTACCAGGGTGTAAAACAGAAAAGCCCCAAAAGGGGCTTTTCTGTTTTACTACTTCCAATTCAATTACAAGAGTTCATTTGCCAGATTAGCCAGCTCAGATCGTTCGCCTTTCTCCAACTTGACATGGGCATAGAGCGGATGATCTTTCGCCCGATCGATCAGATAGGAAAGTCCGTTGCTCTGACTATCCAGATAAGGCGTATCAATTTGGAAAACGTCTCCGGTGAAGATGATTTTGGTATTTTCTCCCGCTCTGGATATAATCGTCTTGATCTCATGTGGTGTCAGATTTTGAGCTTCATCCACAATGAAGAAGATATTGGATAAAGAGCGCCCTCGGATGTAAGCCAAAGGCTGGATGACCAATTTTTCTTGGTTTACTAATTCAGTGATCTTCTGAAATTCCTTATCGGTCTCCTTGTACTGATTCTGAATGAATTTTAGATTGTCCCAAAGCGGCTCCATATAGGGATTCAGCTTGGACTTGATATCTCCCGGCAAGTAGCCAATGTCTTTGTTGCTCAAAGGGACAATCGGTCGTGCGAGGAAAATTTGCTTGTATTCTCTTCGCTGTTCCAATGCTCCGGCAAGCGCCAAAAGTGTTTTTCCTGTTCCTGCTACACCCTGAATAGATACTAATTTAATCTTCGGATTAGTGATGGCATGAAGTGCAAAGGTCTGTTCTGCATTTTTGGGTTTGATGTTATAAGCCAACTGCTTATCTACCCTTTCCAAAATATTCTCTTCAGAATTGTAGAAAGTCAAGACTGAGTTCTTGTTGTTTTTTAGAATGTAATAGCCATTTGATTTTCTCTTTTTGGCTCCAAGCACAGTTTTGGCATCTATATATCCTGCTTCGTAAATTTTGGTAATCACCTCAATATCGATATCTTCCAAAACATACTTTCCGGTGTTTTCGAGTTCGGTGATGTTTTTGATTTTACCCGTTTCATAATCCTCTGCATAGATATCGAGTGATTTTGCTTTCAAGCGAAGGTTGATATCCTTGCTTACCAGAATCACCTTTCGATTTTTCTCATGCTGCTTTAGATAAAGCGCTGCATTCAGGATTTTATGATCATTCTTCACCTCCCCAAAAATATCATTAGCATTGAGCTGATTATCAGGATTCATAAGAACGCAGAAATTCCCTTTGGTTTTCCCGTTGATCGGAGTCCAGTTATGAATCATATGATCCTGAGACAACTTATCCAGTAATCGGATAAATTCCCTGGCTTCAAAATTTTTGGTGTCATTGCCTTTTTTGAACTGATCCAGTTCCTCCAGCACTGTGATGGGGATGACCACATCGTGCTCGGCAAAAGTCATTATGGAGTTGTGTGCATAGAGGATTACTGATGTATCCAGCACAAATATTTTCCGATCTGTATCGGCTTTTGCTCTAGGCATGCGTCGCGTTGGTTTAAAAATACTGTGTGATTTAATTTAGAAAAATATCAGGTCTATTACTCAAATAGAAAAGGATTTATGGTTAAATAAAATTAAGATCGCCTTATTCAATTGATTCTCAATTAAATAAAAAAAAGGGGTAGAAATGTATTTTCTACCCCTTTTAAATATAGTTGGGTCCCTAATCAAGCAATGCAGCAATATCGGACTGATCAAGGCTTTTCATAAAACTTTCTTCCGTGCCAATAAGCTCACCGGCAAGTGCTAATTTCCGATCTTGCAGGGCCATTATCTTCTCTTCTACAGAATTTCGGCTAATGAATTTATAGATAATAACCTTGTTTTCCTGCCCAATTCGGTGCGCCCGATCAATCGCCTGGGCCTCCACCGCAGGATTCCACCAAGGATCAAGCAAGAACACATATTCCGCCTTTGTGAGGTTCAATCCTACTCCTCCGGCTTTCAGGGAAATCAAAAACACCTTCACTTCTTCCTGCTCCTGAAATTTTTCCACTTGACCCTGTCGATCGCGAGTTGCGCCATCCAGGTAAGCAAATGGAATATTTTCTTTGAGGAGATATTCTTTTACAATAGCCAAATGCCTGACAAACTGACTAAAAACAAGCACTTTATGCCCTTCGGAAATAGTGGATTGAAGCATGTAAGTCACATCTTCCAGCTTACCTGATTCTCCTTCATAGTCGTCTCTGACCAGTTTTGGATGATTAGCAATTTGACGAAGTTGAGTGAGGCCACGAAGCAGGGTAAACTGCTGAGTTCCTCTTCCTGCAAGCTGAAGTTCACCGATAATTTTCTCTCGGTAATAGCTTTTTACTTCCTCGTAAATCTTCTCCTGTGCAGGACTCATCGCGGAGTATTTCACGTTGATGATCTTTTCCGGCAAATCTGTAGCTACCTGGGATTTCATCCTTCGCAAGATGAAAGGTTTAATCATCGCATGAAGCTTATGTGCTTTCGCCATATCGTGTTGCTTTTCGATAGGCTGTTGAAATTGTTTTTTGAACGAATTCTGATTCCCCAGCAAACCCGGATTGACAAAGTTCATTTGAGACCAAAGGTCCATCGTGCCGTTTTCCACAGGCGTTCCTGTCAAAATCAGTTTTTGCTTGCTCTTCAACTCATTGACTGCAGCAGCTATATTACTTCCTGGATTTTTGATGGCCTGAGATTCGTCAAGGATGACATAATTGAAGAAAAATTCCTTTAGAACGTCTATATCCAATCGGGCTATTCCATAAGAAGTAAGCACCAAATCATACTCTCCGAATCTCCATGGATCTTTGATCCGCTGAGTTCCGGAATAAACCAAAATCTTGAGATCAGGAGTGAATTTCCTGGCTTCCAATTCCCAGTTATAAATCAGAGATGTCGGCATCACCAATAAAGAAGTGAATCCCGGATTGAACTCTTTCTCATAGGCAAGCATAGCCAGTGTTTGGACGGTTTTTCCTAAACCCATGTCATCGGCAAGACATCCTCCAAACTTGAATTCGTTCAAAAATCTGAGCCAGTTGTATCCCGCGTGCTGATACGGTCTCAGTGTTCCATGAAAAAGTGAAGGCACTTCATACTCATCGATTGCCTCAAAATCACGCAGACGTTCCAGCTTTCTGCTCAAGGTCAGTTTTACCAGTTCGCCATGCTCCATTTCTTTGGCCAAAGCAAGATGGTGCTTTCGAAGTACCAGTGTATCCATCGCTCCTTTGTCCTCCATGAAAGAAAACAACTCTGAATAATTCACGAACCAAGAGGCCGGAATTACCGCTATTTCTCCATTTGGAAGTTCAAACTCAGACTTGCCCTGAATGATGAGTTTTCTCAGCTTCGCAAAAGGAACCAGGTAAATCCCAAACTTGATCAATGCTTTAACATCGAACCAGTCTATATTTTCATTTACTTCGATCGTGATTTTGGCACGTCCAATATTGTAGATTTTCCCTTTGGTAATTCCCCGTTGGGTAACTTTTATTTTGTTTTCTTCGAGGTCTTCTTCGTGATTTCCGATCCATTCGAAGGCTTCAGATTTTGGAAGAGCCTGTTTGCCGACCCGAACAGGCATTCCCAGATCGTTTAAAATTTTGCCAAATGATTTCTCTTTTTGGGTGCTGCGAATCGTCTTGTAAAACGTGTACTTCCCATCTATTTCATCCATCCTGACAGAATTACCCTTTGTTTCAGATTCGGAGGTCTGGATAGGGAAATCAAACTCTCCGTATTTGAATCTCAACTCAAATACAATTTTATCTTCCTCCGCAGGTTCATCCTCATTTCCGAAAAGGTCTGCATTGTTTCTCGGCAGATCACTGATCACCACCAATACCTCAGGGCTGCCACGATCAACTTTTATCTCAAAGCCTTCCGCTACTACATCAAAATGAGTAATCAGTTGGGTGATAAATTTGGAATAATAGGTTTCTTCAAATCGCTTTTCGATTACGATGAATTTCTTACTCAGAAATGGCTGAAGCTTCTTTCCGTCAATCCCTTTTTCGAAACTATAAAGCTGTTGATTCACCACCAGCCAAGCCGGTTCTTTACAGATCAGATATCCGCCTTTGTATTGCCACTCGAGCTTTTCACCCTTGAATTTGATAGATGGCCAGTAATGGGTGTTTTCAGGATTTTTAAAAAAGTGAAAAAGAACTGTTGCACGCTCGGCATTCACGATGATTTCTTTCCAGACAGGATTTCCATCTGTTCCCATTTCAAACAGACGCTTACCGATCAATCCCGGTAAAATCCCGGCTTTCAAAGTTTCCAGTTTTTCTTCCAACAAAACCTGGACTTTTTTATCCTCAGTCTTTGGATCAAATATTTTGTGGAGATATTCTTTGGGACGAATGTTGCCTTTTTTCATGTAGGGTTTCACCACTACTTCGGGTTGCATCGCCTCGATCAGCTTGATCAGTTCATAGTCTTTCTGATCCAGACCTGAATCAAACTCTTTTGCATTGGCAGAGCTTATATTTTGGAAGGCTAAAGAAAGCCTCCCTTTTTCATCAAGTTGCACTACGAAAGATTCAAAAAGTAAACCTAAATACTCATGACTGAGGATGGTATATACTATCTGAAAGGGCTTGTCAGAATCTACTATCATACTGTTTCTTACCTAAACTATATATAGGTTGATCCTGACCGGGCAATCAAAGCAACCAAAATGTGAATCATATCCAGTTTGAAAAGGATATGCAAAGTGAAAAATACTGAAAAAGACCGTTGATTTTTAAATAATGGCGGTTTATTTCAAAAAACAAGCATTCAGTCATTGCTTACTCGAAACAATGACTGAATGCTCTAAATTTTAATTCCAAACTATTATTTGATTTCCACCTCTTGAGTGGAGGAGTGTTCTTCTTTCTTAGGCTCAGGAAAAAATCTGTTTTGGAATATTAATATAATCGCAACCCCAATGAAAATAGAGGCATCTGCAACATTGAAAATCGGCCAAAGAGCAGTGTAGCTTCCGCCCCAAAGCGGAACCCAATCAGGAATATATCCTTCCCATAAATCGAAATAAAACATATCTACAACTTGGCCATGAAACCAAGGCATAGGGGCATTATAAGGAGCATTGTTCAACCAAATCCCATAGAAAACCGAATCAACAAGGTTACCTATCGCTCCTCCCAAAATCATGGAAATACATAGAATGTAAACCGGATTCTGCTTGTTGGCAATGATATAGTAGAGATAGTAGCCAATCCCCACCATGGCAACCAAGCGGAAAGTCGTCAAAATCAATTTGCCATATTCAGACCCCAGTTCCATCCCAAATGCCATCCCGGGATTTGTGGTGTAGTGCAACTTGAACCAGTCTCCGAAAATCAGAATCTGACCGGGTGTACCAAAGTCCATTTCGAAATGAACCAGCATTTTTACAGCCTGATCAATCAGGATTACCAGCAGCGCAATGCCAAAGTATTTCAGGTATTTATTCATTATCAAAGTTTTACGCTCAGGCTTTTTTTATAAGTACTGCAATTTCAAAATCGTCCATGTCAAAAATGGTAGCTCCTTCCGGATTTGTAGAAAGCTCCAAACTCAATGCTTGAGTTTCCGACTGAATATACTCTCCAAATCCTGCCAAAGAAGCATTTACCAATTCATTATCGTTTGAAATCATCACATGAATCTTGTCTTGCACTTCCAGTCCCATATCTTTTCGGAGATTTTGGATTCTATTTACCAAATCACGCGCGACTCCTTCCTGCTTCAATTCGTCTGTCAAGGTCACGTCCAACGCCACAGTCACGCCCTGGTCGGAAGCTACAGACCAGCCTGGAATATCCTGGGAAGTAATCAATACTTCTTCCAAAAGAAGCTCGAGTGATTCACCTTCCACGACTACGGAAATCTTGCCTTCCCGCTCGATCTGAGCAATTTCAGGTTGACCCCAACTGTTGATAGCAGCAACTACAAAGCGCATTTTTTGTCCAAGTTTCTTACCCAGAAGAGGGAGATTTGGTTTCACACTTTTCACCAGGATTCCAGAAGCATCATCGATGTATTCGATCGCTTTGATGTTTACTTCAGACTTGATCAGCTCCTCCACGTGAGCAATCTGAGCCTGGGATTTTTCATTCAGCACCGGAATCAAGATTCTCTTCAAAGGCTGACGAACCTTCATCTTCTCCTTCTTTCGAAGTGAGTGAACCAGTGAAGAAATCGTCTGAGCCATGTCCATGCTAGCTTCCAGATCAGGATTAATCAAAGAAGAATCCGCTGAAACCCAGTCTGTCAGGTGAATGGAAGCTTTGGCATCTGATCCCGACTCAGTCAGATTCTGAAACATCCAATCTGAATAGAAGGGAGCAAAAGAAGACATCAACTGCGAAATGGAAAGCAAGCACTCATACAAAGTCTCGTAAGCAGCTTGTTTGTCAGTATTCATTTCACCTCTCCAGAATCTCTTCCTTGCAAGTCTCACGTACCAGTTGGACACATGATCCACTGTAAAATTCATAATTGCTCGGGTCGCTTTCGTCGCGTCGTAATTATCCATTGATTCCTCCACCTCAGTGATCAATGACTGAAGCTTTGAGATAATCCACTGATCGAGTTCAGCGCGTTCAATTACCGGGATTGCTTTTGATTTATCGTAGACAAAAGCATCCAGATTGGCGTAAAGAGCAAAGAAATTATAGGTATTCTGAAGGGTGCCAAAGAATCGTCTTTGCACTTCGGCTACACCATCCAGATTGAATTTCAGGTTATCCCAAGGGTTGGCATTGCTGAGCA
>VFKK01000286.1 GCA_009885605.1 Cyclobacteriaceae bacterium
AAGGCAAATCAAAAGATAAAAAGACCTGGGTTTTCAAAGCTGAAAATGTCCGAGACTTTGCCTGGACTTCTTCCAGAAAATTCATCTGGGATGCCATGGCTGTGAAGCAGGCTGGCAAAGATGTGATGGCGATGTCCTATTATAGCAAAGAAAGCAATCCGCTTTGGGAGCAATATTCCACCCGGGTAATCGCCCATACGCTCAAGTCGTACTCGGCACATACATTTGACTATCCATACCCGACAGCTATCTCGGTGGAAGCAGCAAACGGAATGGAATATCCCATGATCTGTTTCAACAACGGAAGAACCGCTGCAGACGGAACTTACACCGAAGCGGTGAAAAACGGGATGATCTCCGTGATCATTCACGAAGTGGGACACAACTATTTCCCGATGATTGTGAATTCCGACGAAAGGCAATGGACCTGGATGGATGAGGGGTTGAATACCTTCCTTCAGTTCATGGCGCAGCAGGAGTGGGACAGAGATTTTCCAGCCCGTCGTGGTCCTGCACACGCGATCGTTCCTTACATGAGAAGCGAAAAGAGCCAACTCGAGCCGATCATGACCAATTCTGAAAACATCATTCAGTTTGGGCCCAATGCCTATGCTAAGCCGGCAACTGCATTGAACATCCTGCGCGAGACGGTCATGGGAAGGGAGTTGTTTGATTATGCTTTCAAAGAGTATTCAAGAAGATGGATGTTTAAGCATCCTACGCCGGATGATTTTTTTAGAACGATGGAAGATGCCTCGGCAGTTGACCTGGATTGGTTCTGGAGAGGCTGGTTCTACGGTACGGATCCGGTAGATATTTCCATTGAGAATGTTGCCTGGTTCAAACTTGACAACAGACCTCCTGCGGAAAAGAAAAAGGAAGCAAAAGCTGCGTTTGAGCGGGACGATTCCTTTGTTTCCAAAGATTACAACAAAACAGATGTGCCGCAGACGGTCGTGGAGGCTGATCCGGCAACCAGAGATTTCTACACCACCTACGATCAATTTGCCGTCACTCCCGAAGATGAGGAAGGCTACAAGAAGTTTATGGCGAGCCTGACTCCCAAGGAAAAAGAATTGATGGACAGCAATCTGAACTTCTATGAAGTGACCCTCAAAAATGTGGGCGGACTCGTGATGCCAATCATTCTGGAGTTTCATTATGCTGACGGAACTTCTGAAATCGAACGAATTCCTGCCGAAATCTGGAGAAAGAATGAGTCCCAAGTGACCAAAGTATTCCCAAAGAAAAAGGAACTGGTGAAGCTGGTACTCGATCCAAAGCGGGAGACTGCCGATATCGATGAAAGCAGCAACTACTGGCCAAGACAGTATATGCCAACCCGTTTTGAGCTGTTCAAAGATTCAAGCGGCCCGAGGGGATCCTCAACAGGATTCAACCCAATGCAAAAAGCAAAAAATAAGAACTAACTGGTAAGCCCCGAGGTGAAAACTTCGGGGTTTTGCTTTAACTCCGTTCTGTTCAGGATTTGAGCTGTTCGGGATTTGAAATCCCGAACTTCGATCATAGGATTTTCAATCTGAAAAATTAGGGGCTTGGTTTTGGAAGATTTCAAATCTTCAGATCTGACTTCGAGATTTCAAGCCGATAGCCATCGGCTCCCGAAGAGAGGGATTATTTTATAAGCAATGTCGGAATTAGTGGGCGGCATTCGGTTAGCTGAAAAGTTTCGTGTGAAGTAATGCCCTTGGGGATTTACGGTTTTAAGTCGCAGATCGAGCCGTTAAGAAAATGGGTAAGTTCCCGAAGTGGAACGAGGGAAATCCACCCATTTTTAGGGTTGATCAAGGGTTAAAATCAAATAGCCAAGAATGCTTCTTTTAGCATAAAACCTGGCCTATTTGAAGTAAATAACCAGGCATTAAGCTTTTTGGTTACTTTTTGGCTTCAAAAAGTGACGAAAGAAAAAAAATTCGAGTAAGGATTGAATTAGCAAAAAGCTTCAACTTTTCTTGAAGATTTTCTATTTTCTCAACTTCGGAAGTTAAGTAGAGCCGTTATTTTTCCAAACTCAAAATGATTTTCGAGGCGCGTAAGATTGTGCAGACCCAGATTTTGAAATTAACTGTCCCCGAGATAACTGGATTAACACCACGAGATTCAAAAGAAGAAACAAGCCTTAAATGGAATTTAAGCTTTTCAACGGTTTGATTTTTTTGATCATTTTGCCAATTAATAAATGACGAATTCTTTCGGGCCAGTTTGTAGGCAAAAATCATCTGAGCCAAAAGCCATTAATACCATCTCTTTTCCATTGAAGGATAAAGCAATGAATTGCAATCTGTTTTTTTGGTAAAAGATTATATTGGAACTGCAATCCCCCTAATAACCCTATGGACAGAAGAAAATCTCTCAAAATAATCGGTGCCTCGGCAGTCGGCATCGCCGGCTTGGTTTTGGCCGATTGGAAATGGCAAATCGTGGATGAGCTTACCCACAACGGCTTTTTCACCCGAAAAGAGCAGAAACTTATTTCAGCCATTGCCGATACCATTATTCCTGCCGGATTACCACCAAAGCTTCCCACTCCGGATGCTCAACCTATCGGCGCCCTGACTACAGGAACAGACAAATTCCTGATCAAATTCTTCGAGCATTGCTCAGAGAAGGAAGAGCAGGATCTGATCAAAGCTCAACTTGCATTGCTCGATAAAAAGGAATTTCTGAAGGCAGTAAAGGAAGACAGAGAAGCGATTTTCTTGGCTTTGGATGCTTCGGAAAACGAAGACGAAGTCAAGTTTTTCAGCCTGATGAAGTCTCAGACCATCTTTGGATTTACCACAGTGAAGGAAGTAATGGCAGAATACCGCGGCTACAAAGTGGCTCCGGGATATTACCATGGTTGCGTGGATGTCTCTGTCAAAGCTTAAAACCCAAAACGACATGCTACAAGACTCAAAAGATAAGCGCACCTACGATGCCATTGTAATCGGATCGGGCGCAAGTGGCGGCTGGGCTGCCAAAGAATTGTGTGAAAAAGGAATGAAGACCCTGGTCCTCGAAAGAGGCCGAATGGTCAAACATATTGACGATTACCCAACAGCATCCAAAGCTCCCTGGGAATTTGAATTCAGGGGCGTGATTCCGATCGAAAAACGCTCCGGAATAGGTGCCGCCAACTGGGGACGTGAAGAAACTTTGCACTGGAAGCTTGCAGAAGATGAGCAACCGATCATTGAGGAAAAGCCGTTCCGCTGGTTCAGAGGCTATCATGTCGGGGGGAAATCCCTGCTTTGGGCCCGAGGTTCACAGCGCTGGAGTGATTATGATTTCGAAGGTCCTGCACGGGATGGTTTCGCAGTAGATTGGCCCATTCGATACAAGGATTTGGAACCTTGGTTCAATCATGTAGAGACGTTCGTTGGCTTTGCCGGAAACAGAGACGGACTTCCGGAATTGCCGGATTCCATTGTGATGCCCGGATTTGAACTCAGTTGCATTGAGAAATATTACAGCGATCAGCTGAAAGAAAAATATGGAGACAGACACCTGAT
>VFKK01000237.1 GCA_009885605.1 Cyclobacteriaceae bacterium
ACCTGCTTGAAATAGAGGAAAAAGGCTTTCCTGTGATCTCTGGCCTGATCCTGAAAAAAGGGGAGGAGATTGATGCAAATCAGATAAGCCAAAAGATAAAAAGCGATATCTGGGTTGTAAAGCCTTTGGTCAGTGGCGGGGCGAAAAATACGTTGAAAATTCAGGCTTCCGACTGGGAAAGCTATGTTGATCAGGTTCGCGATTTGGTAAAGGAAGAAGATTTTTTGGTTCAGCCGTTCATTCAGGAAGTTCAGTCAGTGGGAGAGTACTCCGTGATTTTTTTCAATCAGAAGTTCTCGCATGCAGTATTGAAAACTCCTGCGAAAGCTGATTTCAGAGTGCAGCATTACTTTGGAGGTACGATCCAAACCATTGATCCGTCGACTGACATGCTCAAATCTTGTCAGGCTTTAGTGGATGAGTTTGCTTCGGGAAGTCTTTATGGGCGAGTGGACGGAGTGGAAATAGCCGGAGTTTTCCATCTGATGGAATTGGAATTGATCGAACCGTATCTGTTTCTGGGATTGGCAGATCAGGCGATTCCGAATTATAAGGAGGCGTTGACGGAGAGGTTGTTGTAGGAATATCTTGTCGACGGACGACGGTCGACGGACCACAGCACTCCTGCATAAAGTTGGTTTTCATGCTTCTCTGGAAGCAGTACTAGTTAAACTTGCTAAAAAATCCCCCTTGCCCCCTTTTGGAAAGGGGGAGTTGCCCTTTCGCATCATTTGATGTTAAATGCAAGAGGTTATCCTTCTTCTCCTGAAGCAGGATTTTTTACTCTATCCTTAGAATTGCTGCTTCCGGAGAAGCAGCACAACAGACTTTCCGCTCCAAAACATCGGTCATCGGTCACCCCGTATCGGTCACTTAGCACCAAATCATCCGTCATCGGCCATCCGACATCCCACATTACAAAACCCCCTTCGTACTTGGAAGTTGATTGATGTTTCTCGGATCACGCATGACAGCCATTTTTATAGCACGAGCCAAAGCCTTGAAGATGGCTTCGATCTTATGATGTTCATTTGCTCCTTCCGCTTTGATATTTAGGTTGCATTTGGAGGTGTCTGAGAAGGATTTGAAGAAATGATAAAACATTTCGGTTGGCATATCCCCAACTTTCTCCCGCTTGAAATCTGCCTCCCACACGATCCATGGCCGGCCGCCGAAATCAATCGCGACTTGCGCCAGCACGTCATCCATCGGCAAAAGGAAACCATAACGGTAAATTCCCTTTTTGTCTCCCAGTGCTTTTAAATAAGCCTCTCCGAGTGCCAAAGCAGTGTCTTCAATTGTATGGTGCTCATCGATGTGTAAATCGCCTTTTACTGTGATCTCAAGATCCGTACTTCCATGCTTGCCCAATTGCTCGAGCATGTGATCGAAGAAATGTAGCCCTGTCGAAATCTTGCATTGCCCGCTTCCATCCAAGTTCAATTTGATATAAATCTCAGTCTCAGAGGTTTTTCGATTGACTTCAGCTGCGCGCGGAGGCATCTGAAGGAAGGAAAAGATCTCATCCCAATCGGTTGAACTGAAAGCCGAATCAGACTGAGGATCGCCAAAAAAGATTGTTTTTGCACCCATGTTTTGAGCCAGTTGAACATCCGTCAACCGATCGCCGATCACATAGCTGTTTGTCAAATCATATTCCTCAGAGAAATATTGAGTGAGCATTGCGATTCCGGGCTTTCGGGTTGGAGCATTTTCATGCGGGAAAGATTTATCCACGTGAATTGCTTTGAAAAAGACATTTTCTTGTTCCAGCGTCTTCAGCATCTTGAATTGGGCTGGCCAAAAGTCCTTTTCGGGAAATGAATCAGTTCCTAAACCATCCTGATTTGTAACCATAACAAGCTCGTAATCCAGTTCTTCGGAGATTTTCCGCAGGTTAGAAATGGCCTTAGGTATGAATTCCAATTTCTCCAGGCTATCCACCTGAAAGTCAGTTGGCGGCTCTTTGATAATTGTACCGTCCCGATCTATAAAGAGTACTCGTTTTTTCATGGAGTAATTTTTTTGTCAACTGTCCACGGTCCACGGACGACAGCCGCGAACCTTTAATCTAAATAATTTCAAACCTGCGCCGGAAGGCACCAACCCAAAGTCGAGGATCAACCAATAATCTTTAATCCATTAACCTTTAATCTTTTAACCTCCCACTTTCCAACCCTTCCTACTCCCCAAATATCGAATGTCGAATACTGAATATCGAATAACGAAGTGTAAGCAACCTTCCAATCTTTCAATTTTTCAATTTTACAACCCCTTTCAAAGCCCCCAAAAAAGCCTCATTCTCCGACCTTGTCCCAACCGTAATTCTAAGGCAATCCTCGCAAAGAAGAACTTTGGAGCGGTTTCTTACGATCACTTTTTCTTCAATCAAGTCATCGTAAACTTGCCCCGCATTTGGGATTTTCACGAGAAGGAAATTCGCATGGGAAGGATGAATCTTCTGGATGATAGGAAGTTTTGCTAATTCAGCCTGAAGAAATTCACGCTCTTCGAGAATCTCTCGGATCATTGTTTGCACTTTGTTCCGGTTCTTGATTGCTGTCAAAACAGTCTCCTGTGTCAATCCTGAGATGTTATAAGGAGGTTTGATTTTGTTCAGGATCCGAATGATTTCTTCTGAGGCGAAAGCCATTCCCAACCTCAAAGATGCCAATCCCCAGGCTTTGGAGAACGTTTGCATCACGAGCAGATTTGGATAATCGTCCAGTTGAGTCGTAAAGCTCGGTTCGTCGCTGAAGTCAATATACGCCTCATCTACAACCACCAAACCTTTGAAATTGTCAAGCAGGTAAAGGATGTCTTCCCGCTTCACCTTGTTTGCCGAAGGGTTGTTGGGTGAGCAGATGAAAAGGATTTTGGAGTTTCGGTCAGCTTTGGCCAGGATCTTTTCCGGTTGCAATTGAAAGTCCTCGGTCAAGGGGACTTTACGGATTTCGACGTCGTTGATGGATGCACTCACTTCGTACATTCCATAAGTAGGAGGTAGCAAAATCACGTTGTCTTTTCCGGGATTGCAAAAGGCACGATACAGTAAATCGATGGCCTCATCCGAACCATTTCCCAGGAAAATCTGAGTGGGCCGAACTTCCTTGATCTTGGAAATTTCAGCTTTCAAAGCAGCTTGATACGGATCCGGATACCGGTTGAAATCCTGATCAGTGATCGAACCGAATGGGTTTTCATTGGCATCCAGGAACACTCCTTCGGTGCCGCTGTACTCGTCTCGCGCAGAAGTGTAAGGTTGTAATCTGGCAATATGTGGCCTAAGTAATGAATTCAGGTCAAAGCTCATTTCTTATTGCTTTTCAAGTATTTAAGACGAATCGTTATTGCGTTTTTATGAGCCTCCAACAACTCATTAGCTGCCATAATTTCCACTGTTGGACCAAGATTTTTCAGTCCCTCCGGACTGATTTTCTGATAAGTCATTTTCTTGAGAAAACTATCCAAAGACACACCGCTGTAGTTTTTGGCGTAGCCGTAAGTTGGCAGGGTGTGATTGGTGCCGGAGGCATAATCGCCTGCAGATTCGGGAGTGAAGTTTCCGATGAAAATCGATCCTGCATTGTAGATCGCATCGACCACTTCGTCTTCTTTTTCCACAGCGATGATGAGGTGCTCAGGAGCATATTGATTGATCATTGCCAAAGCTTGTTTTTGATCCTTCATCACTACGATTTGGGAATTTTCTAGCGCTTTTTTGGCAATGTCTTTGCGAGGCAAATCTTCCACTTGCTCGTTAATTTCCTTCAGGACTTTCTTCGCAAACTTTTCCGAAGGAGTCACGAGCACAACCTGACTGTCCACGCCGTGCTCAGCCTGTGAAAGTAAATCAGAGGCTACAAAAGCCGGAATCGCCGTTTCATCTGCATAAACCAAAACTTCAGAAGGTCCGGCAGGCATGTCGATTGCCACGCCGTATTTAGTTGCCAATTGCTTGGCTGCTGTTACATATTGATTTCCGGGTCCAAAGATTTTATCCACTTGAGGTACGCTTTCTGTTCCGAAAGTGAAGGCTCCAATTGCCTGAGCTCCTCCGACTTTCATGATCTTGCGGATTCCAATCAAATCTGCTGTGTATAAAATGGCAGGATGGATTTTTCCTTCACGGTTTGGTGGAGTGCAAAGAACGATTTCGGAGCAGCCAGCGAGTTTGGCAGGAACGCCCAACATCAAAACGGTGCTAAAAAGGGGAGCGGTTCCTCCCGGAATATAGAGCCCGACTTTCTGAATCGGGACACTTTTTCTCCGGCAAACCACACCCGGCATCACTTCCTCGATCAATTCGGGAGTAGCCTGTGCCGCGTGGAATCGCTCAATATTAGCTTTGGCAACCTGTATCGCAGTTTTCAATTCCTGTGAAACAGCTTCCACAGCTGCTTTAATTTCTTTATCAGTTACAAAAAGGCTGTCCAACTGCACGTGATCGTATTCAAGTGCAAATTTCAGCAAAGCTTTGTCCCCGCTTCTTTGAACTTTACGCAGGATCGGCTTTACTATTTTATTGATAGCCTTTGTTTTTTGAACCGGACGAGCCAGTTCTTTCTGCCAAATGTCCGCTTCGGGATTGAGTAGGAATTTCATTTGTGCTCTTGTTAAAAAGGTGCGTAATATTGATTAAATGACCATTTTTTCGATTGGAACAACCAGAATGCCTTCTGCTCCTGCAGCTCTGAGTTCCTCGATATTTTCCCAAAACTGATCTTCACTCAATACCGAGTGAACGGATGACCAACCCGGCTGAGCAAGCGGCAAAATAGTAGGGCTTCTCATTCCCGGAATCAGGCTGATGATTTTTTCGAGCGATTCGTTGGGTGCGTTCAGCAGGACATACTTGCTGCTTCTTCCTTTTTGGACCGCATTCATGCGGAAAAGCAGCTTGTCAACAATGACTTTCTTCCATTCCGCCAAGTGATTATTAGCGATCAAAACGGCTTCGGATTTGAAGATTTCTTCGACTTCCTTCAGTCCGTTCATCATCAGCGTAGAGCCGCTGCTTACGATGTCGCAGATTCCTTCCGCCAATCCGATGCTTGGAGCGATTTCTACCGAACCGCTGATTTCGTGAATTGCAGCGTCTATTTTCTTGAGATTCAAAAAGTCGCCCAGGATTTTCGGGTAGGAGGTGGCGATATTTTTCCCCTGGAAATACTCGATTCCGGAGTATTCTTCGCCTTTTGGAATGGCGAGAGAGAGGCGGCATTTGGAGAATCCGAGCTTCTTCAGCGTGAGAACTTCCTTGTTTTTTTCGGTCACTTCATTTTCACCGACAATGCCCAAATCGGCAACTCCGTCAGAAACATAACCCGGAATATCATCATCGCGAAGGAAAAGAAATTCAATCGGGAAATTGGTGGATGTGGACTTGAGTTTGCCCGTTCCATTGTAAAATTTGATTCCGCACTCTTTGATCAAGCTGAGTGAGTCCTCGGAAAGTCTGCCGCTTTTTTGCACGGCAATACGGATTATTTGTTCCATGATGGCAAGTTACGCTAAGAAGTAAAAGGCTTGTAATAAATTTTGGTGAACGGCCGAATCCCTGTCATCAGCATCACCGGGTGGGTGTATAAATGTCTTCCTCAGGAGGAATGATGGAAATGATGCAGCATGTGGCCATGCGGTGCATTTGCTAAAAATTCAATATTTCTATTGGTGCTTTCCATTTTCGTTGGCAAAGATAAGGACGGATTGAAAACATGCAAATCCGGGAAAGTGTTTTTTTGGGGAGAGATGAGGGTAGAGGTGAAGGGTTTGTAACGGTTGTGCATAAGCAGTGGCGGGAATTCGAAGAGCGTCACTGTCCCGCGACATCAAACGTTATTTGAAAAACTAAACTACAAATTTACCCTTAGCCCATTAATTGATTATGCATTTTGTTGTTGGCTGGCTTGCCTATCACTGTTTCTTATCGATCCAAAAATAATCTCTTGTCACACCCTGTCGTCTTACAGCCTTTTCAATTTCACTCATTTCATATTCTGAGATGTTTTTTTCCGCTGTTACATGAATGTCTATCATAGATTTATTTAGTCCAGAAATCACTAGGCTGTCAATTGTGATTTTTAGTTTTTCCTCAAAGTCCTTTTTGGCTATTAGTTTATTGTCGATAGTAATTCTATCAACTTCTATGTTAACGGCAACGATTTTTTTGTTTGAACAAGAAGTCAATACAATCAAAATCGCAATGCAAATAAAAGCTTTCATTCTTATCTGATTTGAGTCTTCTTTTTTCCAATGCAAGTTTGCGCACAACGGTTTACCATACGCAGTTCAATAAGCAAATCATGATAATTTGAAAGCTTTACTTTATGGAAAAAGGTATGAACCGATGCTTTCCTATTTCCATGAAAACGCAACTTACAATCCAGTCTACATCCATTCTTTTCTACCTCCAGAGCACAAATAGGACCCAAGTGCGAGGTGCCGCCGGTGGAACTTGTTAGAGATATCTGGCGAGGCAGTCAATTCGATTAGCGGCTGGATTATAAATATTTCTGTTCAATGTCATATAGTAAATAAAGAGGATCTCCGGGACTTAATAAACCTTGATTCGGAGTACCATCCTTAAATAAATAAAATCCATGCATTGATTCTAAAATTTCAAGATTATCCCATTTTGCCGGAAGCCTTTTTTTTCCTCTGTCGTCAATGTTGAACTTACCATCATGAGCAATTGCATTTCTGCAATGATATAGAAAATTCCACAATGGGTCTGTTTTAACATATTTGATATCTGGAGCAGTTTCATAAGCCATAATTAATAGTGCTCCGCTTGCCTTTATTTGAAATGGCAAGAGGTAAATGTGGTTGTCGACAAAGTCTTTCGCAATTTCTGAAATTGAAATTTCAATATGATTTTGTCTTTGTTCGCTCTTGAGTGAAATCTCTCTCAATAATACCGTAGGTTTAATGTTAGAAGCGAGGACTTCGTTGAAAAATTTATCATTTTTCTCGTCTCCCTCGGTTAAGTATTGTCTAAATTCATTAAGGTTTTTTCCGCTTGCTATAACGTTTTCAATTCTTGAATAAAAGTCTCTCGACATTAATTCTATCATACCATGCAAGGAGGCTAAGTAATTAACCACATAGGGGTAAAAAACCTTTGATCTGTCGAATTTGTAATCCATCTCTAATTTGCTTTTCAAAAGATTGCAACTAACAATTTGGTTTTATCAAGTCGGTGCGGGTATTTTTGAATTACCTTCCTTTGAATTCCTTGAAATTAATTATTTAGCTGAAATATTCAGTTTTTCAAAAGTGAAATCCTCGCTTGCTTAGTCCTTCATAGGCAAACTCAGCAATTGCCCGGTATCCGATATCCGACGGGTGAACAAAGTCTTCACAGAAAAAGTCAGGCAGTAAGTTCAGAATCAATTCATCAAATACGATTTTCGGGTTTCCCTTGGCTATTTGCTTCATTTCTTCCCGTAGAAACTCACGCTGGGTTTTCAAATAGGACTGAAGTAATGCAGGAAAAGCAGGAAACAAATGAACTGGAGGGATATCCGCCAAATAGATCCAATCCGGGTTATAGTCGGATTCGAGAGTTCGGATTATGTTTAGCAGATACAAGTTGTAATCAGTTGGGTTTGTCAATCGGAAGCAATCATTGGCACCCAAAAAGAGGAAGATTCCATCTGTCTGA
>VFKK01000174.1 GCA_009885605.1 Cyclobacteriaceae bacterium
ATACCGGCCTTTTTTTTATCTTCAGAATCACTGCCCCCGGTGATTTTGAAGAGTTGATCTACAAAGCTTTTGTTGTTGGTAGTAAGTTTACTTTTTTGATCTCCTGTCAGGTTTATCCCATCGGTTTTATTCAGAATGCCGAGCACTTGAGAACTCAAATCTGCAGTTGGAAGTTTTATGGATTGAGCGTTTGCTCCAATTCCGATAAAAAGAAGCAGGAAAAAAGCAATTAGAAATTTGTTTGAATTCATGTGAGAAGGAGTTAGAGTTTTACCTTACCAAATTACAAATTATGAATTTTCAGATCTTGATTAGTGATTCGAATCTTGATTGAATTAGACAAATCTTTTCAAAATTTAAGCACAGAAAAGTAAATTTTAAGATCCTGTAAAAAATCAGAAAGACTAACACCTCTAAAATCCCTACTTCCAACCCTTTTTTAACTCCTTCCATTCATCTTCAAGGACGCTGTAATAAATTGTGTCGCGTCGTCTTCCTTTTGTCATTATGGTATGACTGCGAAGTATTCCTTCCTCAGTGATACCCATTTTTAGCAAGGCTTTCCTTGCAGGCTGATTCAGAACGTCTGTTTTGATTTCAACCCGCTTCATTGCCAGATTTTCAAAAGCATATTCCAGCATCAGCATCTTCATCTGAAGGTTGATTCCGGAACCCTGAAATTCTCTTCCCAGCCATGTCCATCCGATTTCGATTCGCTGATCACGGGCAGAGAAATTGCCGAAAGCTGTACTTCCTGTTATTTTATTGGTTTGTTTGTCAATGACTGTAAACTGCAATCTTTCCTTTGAGAATGCGGGTTTTGCCCATTCTTCAAAATCATTTTCAAGACTTAGATCATGGGTGAAATAAACCCAAAGTGTTGGGTCGGACGCCAAAGTTTTTAACAATGAAAAGTCCTGCCGGGTAATGGGCCGCAGCAGGACTTTGTTATTTTCTAAGGACAGATTGAAATCTAAACTCATCCAAGAACTTCTTTTAATGCCTGATTAAATACAGCAACTTCTTCCAGCGTACCTGTGGAAACCCGGCACCAGTCATTAAGCGGAGGGAAGGGACGGCCGACGATAATATTTCTGGCTTCCATGGTTTTGTTAAGCTCAACGATGTCTCTCCCGGATTGGAAAAACACAAAGTTTGCATGTGATGGAAGGTAAGGTAGCTTCAACTCATTCAGTGTTTGAATGATCATAGCTTTTGCCTCAAGAGTTTTTTGAAGAGAAAACTGATAAAAGTCTTTGTCAGCCAATGCAGCCTTTCCTGCTTCAATTGCCATAATATTGGTATTTGCCACCACCCGATCTTTGAGTTGTGTAGCTAATTCAGGACGTGCAATTAGGTAACCCATGCGGATTCCGGCAAGTCCATAAACTTTTGAAAGTGTTCTTGAGACAATCACATCTGCTCCTTTTTTTACAAGCTCCACCATCGAAGGATAATTTGGTTCTGTGATGTAATCGTAATAAGCCTCGTCACTGAACACGATTGTCTTCTTGCTGACGGTTTCGCAGAAATCCATCACCCGAGCTGCCGGCAGTAATTTTCCGGTAGGATTGTTTGGGTTGCAGAGGAAAACAAGTTTGGTTTCAGACGAAACGCGCTTCTCAATTTCGTCAAGATCAAAATCCAGGTCTTTGGTCAAAGGCACCCAGTTGATGTCCTTTCCCCAAAGTTCGGCATAACTCATCATGGAAAGGAAAGTGGGAGCGCAGGTAAGAATTTCACCATCTCCGCCTCCAAAAGCCACTCCTGCTATCTTAAGACCTTCGGTAGATCCGGCAACCAGGACTATATGATCTTCAGGAACTCCCTCTTTGGCAGCAATCATTTTTTCCAATTCCTTATTATACCCCCAAGGGTACCGACAACCCAAATCGAATCCGGCTGTCATTGCTTTTCGCATAGACTCAGAAGGTCCATAGGGGTTTTCATTGGAACCCAGGCGAACTATACCGTCAAAAGGTCTCGGATTATATTTTCTGATTTCCTCAGCAGTCAATGAGGGAACGAACCCTGCACTTCCCAACATCGCCAGACCGCTGCTTAAA
>VFKK01000253.1 GCA_009885605.1 Cyclobacteriaceae bacterium
CAGCGAAAAAGGGAAATCCAATCTCCTCGTACTCGTATTGATCATCATTGAGGATTTCGTCCGTGTTCACATAAATCACCGCGCTGACGATAAACTCAACTCCGGTCTCAAAATCCACAAAATAGCTCGCATCCAGCAGGTGTCCGTAGGCTTGGCCGGTTTTATTGAAGATTCGGAATCTGGCTGGGATCGGGTTTTTATCCGTACCAAACTTGTAAAATTTCGAGTAGCTGTCGTAATAGTCCGGCAGCTCATACTTCGGATGCTCACTTTTGCCGGGAAGCATGCTCATGTATTTCAGAATAAAATTTCGATTCTCCTCATTCAGATTGAACCGCTCTGAATCGGGAAAAGCCATTGGAAAAATGATCCTCTTCACGACTCCGTGGAGGTCAGAAAGCGCGAATTTGTTTTTGAAGGTAAAGTCCAAACCCTTGTTGATCAGAGAATCACCATCAAAATAACCGATGCCGATTTTGGGTTGGTCCGGATTGGAATAGATCGTTTCAGTTTTTCTTTCCGGGATTTCAAGCAGGATTTTTCCAGAGTTATCCACAAATCTGATCGGGTTGAAATATCGGTTTTCCTCCTCGCTCATCGGCATACTCAGACGATGATTGATGAGGGTATTACCCAAGCCTTTTTCCCTGAGCTTTTCATTGATATAGTCTTGCCCGAGCAGTTCGTAAAGCCGATTAAAGGCATCATTGTCCGACACGAGCAGGATTTTCTTAATGTAATGAGCGATGCTCGGAAGAGAATTTTCGGCGCTGCTGTCCATAAATGCTGGAAGCTGGGACGATCGCACCGAATCCGTCAACATGGTTGTTTCCGCAGTTAACCCGTCGATATTTTGCTCCTCAAGCCACTCCAAAGCCAGGATTGCAATCGGCAGTTTCACCGTAGATGCCGGATAAAAGTAGGTGCTGTCATTCAGGTTAAAACCGAAATCTGTCATCAGCGGATTGCCATGTTCATTCCTGTCGATTCGGGTGAAAAGAATCTGAACGTGGTATTTCCCAGAGTCTTCCAAGACCTTCTGTAAAACCGGATATTCATCCAATCCATCCTGAAATGGCGGTTTTTGGTTGGGTTGGCATGAACTTATCCACAGTAGTGATAGAAAGAAATAGAGACCCTTTTTCATTTTTTACCGGCAAGTTGGTGGACGGCTTCATTGAGAGTCAACAGATCCCCAAGTGTATGAAAGCCAGAAATTACAATTCGGTTGATTTTGGGGCTTTGGGCAGTGGGATAGGAAAAAGAGGAAGTGATCAAACCCATTTTCTCAAGTTTTTCGGGCCAATCAGGGTTGTCATACACAAAAACCGGGAATTGGGAAGATCCGTGGATGGTGGAAAAATCCTGGGTTTCCTGGTTGAAAATAGCCGAAAAATCCCTGATTTGAAGACTTTTTTCTGTGTAGATTTCCTGAGTTTCCATGAAGACTTGAAGGTTGGCTGGTGAACCAGGAGAAGATCCTGTAAATATTGGCTGAGCCTTGATCTCTTCAATCGTTTCCTTTTTCCCCAAAATAATCCCGGCCGGCATCGCTAATCCTTTTCCCAAAGAACCTGAAACTACCAAGTTTATACTGGAATCGGCATGCTGTGAATAGGTACCAAAAACTCCTTTTCCCAAAACTCCAAAGGCATGGCTGTCATCTATCAATAAACTTACTTCGTGTTTTTTGGCAATCTCTTTTACCCAGGAATACTCGTGGATTTCTGCTTTGAGCGGATCTACTGCATTTCCCAAAATCAAAATTCGTCTGGGAGAAAGTACATCTGCCTGTTCCAGACAAGTATTTTTCCATTGTGTAAAATTCAATTGGAAATTCGGTTTCAAATCTGCCGGAAGAATAGCAGGATGCGTATCCGGTGCGATCCAGCATTGATCAGCTTTCGGATACAGGGTTTGCCAGGCGGCTATTCCGGCCAGATAGCCGGAACTCATCACGGCTGCTGCCTCCGCTTTCGCACGTGTTGAGAAGAACTTCTCAAACTCCTCGTATACTTTCAACCGCGCATTGTTCAGCCGACTCAATCCGTGATTGAATCCATATCGGCGGATGCAATCGAACAGTACAGCCTCATAATGCTGATCCTGATCGATTCCCAGGTAGGAAGTACCGCTAAAAAAGAGATATTCCTTCTTTCCGACTTTTACAGATCGGCTCAGCCTTCGATCAAGATTGAAGTTTTCCACAAGAGAGGTTTATTTGGCAAAAATCTGAGAAGGATCCTGGAAAGACTTGAATTCAAGTGCATTTCCGCAGGGATCAAGGAAAAACATGGTGGCCTGCTCGCCCACTTCTCCTTTGAATCTGATGTAGGGCTCGATCACAAACTCAATCCCGTGCGCCTTCAGCTTATCCGCCAACTCATGCCATTCTTCCCATGGGAGGATTGCACCAAAATGCCGGACCGGAACATTCTTACCATCAACGATATTGGTGGCTGCCAACGCCAACTCCTCGGGCTTGATATGAGCGGAAAGCTGATGACCGAAGAAGTCGAAATCAATCCATTTGTCTGTGCTTCTTCCGATGTCGCAACCCAGTAAATCGCCGTAGAAGGAGCGGGTTTCTTCGATGTCCCTGATCGGGAAAGCCAGGTGAAAAGGTTTAAATTGGCTCATAATGCTTACTTTCGTTGAGTGATTTTTCGAGCTCAATTTAGTTTTTATTCCCTAAAAAAATATGTCAGATAAGAAATCTGTCTCTTTGGTTTTGAGCAGCGGCGGTGCGAGAGGATTAGCGCACGTGGGAGTAATTGAGGAATTGGAAAATCGCGGGTACCATATCGACGAGATCGCAGGTTGCTCTGCAGGAGCGCTTGTCGGAGGGATGTATGCCGCCGGAAAAATGCCGGAATTCAAGGATTGGATTTGTAACCTCGATCGAATCGACGTTTTTTCCCTGATGGATTTTACCTTTTCCAGCAGGGGATTTATCAAAGGAGAGAAAGTCTATAATGCGCTCAAAAATGTCATCAAAGATTGTCAAATCGAAGATTTTGATATTGCCTTTTCCTGCAACGCAGTCGATTATAAAACGGGCGAGGAGGTCATCTTCCGGGAAGGAAGTTTGTATGCCGCGATTCGGGCTTCGGGTAGTATTCCGACGGTTTTTCAGCCGGCAAAATTTCATCGGCATGAGTTGATCGACGGTGGGGTTTTGAATCCGGTCCCAATTTCTCTCCTGAAAAATTTTGGACAGAACCTGGTAATAGTCGTTGGGTTAAATGGGCCCGACTCAGCCATAATTGCTCCACCCAAAAAAGACCGACAAGGCAGAAGTTTTATTTCTATGCCGAGCTGGTTGAGAGATTATCGAAATAAAATGCTGCAGTATTTTCCGGAGCAGGAAAAGGAAGAAAAATCGACTTCACTGAGTTCTTTCAATTTGATGACGAGAGCTTTCGATTTACTTCAGGATCGTTTTTGCGAATTATTGGTTGCGCAGTATCCTGTGGATATTGTGGTCCACGTTGCAAGAAATCAAGCGGGAACGCTGGAGTTTCACAGGGCTGCAGAATTAATAGAAATAGGCAGACAAAAGGCCATCATGGCGATAGACGACTGGGAAAATGCAAATAGCTGAGCTGAATCGCCTGCTCGGAAATATTGATATCTATCTGCTGGACCAGATCCTCAAAGGCAGATTTACCCCCGATATGAAAATCCTGGATGCAGGATGCGGGGAAGGAAGGAATGCGGTTTATTTCATCAATTCAGGGTTTCAGGTTTTCGGGATCGATGAGAATGAACTTGCCATTCAATACATTCGCTACGCCTCCAAAACCCTGAAACCGGAGTACGACGCCCAGCGATTCCAGATTGGGAAGCTGGAGGAAATCCCTTTCCATACCTCGGCCTTTGATGCGGTTATTTGCTCGGCTGTTTTGCATTTCGCAGCGGATGAAACTAATTTCTGGCAAATGATGGATGAGATGATTCGAGTGCTGAAGCCGGGAGGGGTTTTATGGTTTCGCATGACGACAGCTTTTGGAGGAATGAAAGAAGAAAGCCAGGAACTTGGAGGAGGAAAATACCTGCTTCCGGATGGTTCAGAGCGGTTTTTGATCACTCAGGAGCATGTGGATAAGTTGCAGGAAAAAGGGCTTCGTTTCCTGGAGGTGCCAAAATCAGTTTTGGTGCATGGACAAAGGACAATGGGAGTTTTTGTGTTTGAAAAATAAACTGAAATGGATCTTCAATACGCCCTGGAACTTACCGGAACTTTTGTCTTTGCGATCTCAGGTGCGCTGGCGATTCGGGAAAAAGATATGGATTTATTCGGTGCGGGATTTACCGGATTCATTACTGCTATCGGAGGCGGTACGCTGCGAGATATTTTGCTGAACAGCTACCCGTTGGTTTGGATAGGAAATGTTCAGGTACTTTACGCAATTCTTGCCGGGATTTTAACGGCTTTCATTTTCCCGAATTTCCTGAGTCGATTAAGAAAAACGTTCTTCCTGTTTGATACCCTTGGGATTGGATTCTTCACAGTTTTGGGAGTGGAAAAAGCGCTCAGTCTGGGAGTAAGACCGGAGATTGCTGCGATCATGGGAATGTTTTCCGCTGTCATGGGAGGTGTGATTCGCGATACGCTTACAAATGAAATCCCGATTCTTTTCCGAAAGGAAATCTACGCTTCCGCTTGCCTTGCCGGAGCGATTTTATATGTGGTTCTAAATCACTACGGATTGGAGCGGGATTACAATCTGTTAATATCTATGTCAGTGGTGATCAGTATTCGATTGATCTCAATGAGGTATAAATTGAG
>VFKK01000179.1 GCA_009885605.1 Cyclobacteriaceae bacterium
AATTCAAACCAGATGCTATCATACTAGTGGATTACGGTGGGTTCAATATGAAAATCGCTGCTTTTGCGAAGGAAAATAAGATCCCGGTTCATTATTACATTCCGCCGAAAGTATGGGCCTGGAATCAGAATCGGGCCTTTAAACTGAAAGCGACCACTGACCATATTTATTCGATACTCCCCTTTGAGACTGAATTTTTTCGCAAGTTTGAGTTGGAGGTTCAATACGTAGGCAATCCGTTATTAGATGAGATTCGGAAGTTTAAGCAGCATGATTTTTTCTTCCAAAAGAATGAAATAAGCTATCAGCCTATCATAGCGCTGCTTCCCGGAAGTCGCAAGCAGGAAGTGAATTCAATGCTCTATCGAATGATGGAATTGGTAGATGAGTTTCCAAACGCCCAATTTGTGATTGCGGGAGTTGATAGCCTCGATGAATCTCTTTATGATCCCGCCAGAAAGGCCGGAATAAAAGTAGTTTTCGACCAAACCTACGATCTGCTTTATCATGCAACCGCTGCGGTGGTGACCTCCGGTACAGCGACGCTCGAGACGGCGCTTTTTCGGGTACCTCAAATTGTGGTTTACAGAACAAGCTCACTTTCATACGCCATTGCCAAAAATCTGATTAAGGTTCCTTTCATATCGCTTGTCAATCTGATCGCAGAGAGAGAAGTGGTAAAGGAATTGATTCAGGATGACTTTTCGGTGCCAAAGCTAAAAGCTGAATTAATGAAAATTATGACGAATGTGGTTTACAAAGGACACATGCTTCAGGGGTACGATTTGATCACCGAGAAACTTGGGGAGGGGAGTGCGTCCGATAACACCGCGGAACTGATTCTGGATTCTCTCAAAAAATAAACCCTGCTTGTTTGGAGCAGGGTTTTGAATTTTTATGCGACTTGAAGCCTTTTGAATTTTGATTTCTCGAACTTCATTCGGGCGTATTTTTCATCAATTACCAATTCTTTGACCGTGTCATCAGATGGTAATTCATACATCGCATCTGTGACGATTGCTTCGCAAATGGAGCGCAAACCTCTTGCTCCCAAATTGAACTCAACTGCCTTATCTACAATGAAGTTTAGTCCGCTTTCTTCAAAAACCAGCTTAACCCCTTCCATATTGAGCAGTTTTGCATATTGCTTCACCAAAGCATTTTTTGGTTCAGTAAGGATTTTTTTGAGAGATTCCTTGGTCAAAGGATCCAAATGGCTCAAAACCGGTAATCGTCCGATCAGTTCTGGGATCAATCCGAAAGCCTTCAGATCCGGAGCAGTTACATATTGAAGAAGATTCTCTCTGTCAGCGGTTGGGCCTTCAGCAGTTTTGCTGAATCCCATCGGTTGAGTATTAAGCCGCTTTCCGATATGTCTTACGATTCCATCAAAAGCACCGCCGCAGATAAACAGGATATTTTCTGTATTGACTGCAATCATTTTCTGATCCGGATGCTTTCTTCCTCCCTGAGGTGGCACGTTGACCAGAGTTCCTTCGAGAAGTTTAAGCAAAGCTTGCTGTACGCCTTCTCCGCTCACATCACGCGTGATGGAAGGGTTGTCTGATTTTCTTGCAATTTTGTCGATTTCGTCAATGTAAACAATTCCTCTTTCTGCAGCTTCTACATTGTAATCGGCTGCCTGAAGGAGTCTTGTCAAGATACTTTCCACATCTTCTCCCACATATCCTGCCTCTGTCAATACTGTCGCATCTGCGATGCAAAAAGGTACTTCCAGGATTCGGGCGAGGGTTTTTGCGAGATAAGTCTTTCCTGTTCCGGTATCACCTACCATGATAATGTTTGATTTTTCAATCTTTACATCGTCATTTTCATCTTTCTGAAATAAGCGCTTGTAGTGATTGTAAACGGCTACAGTTAATACCTTCTTGGCGTCCTCTTGCCCTATTACATACTGATCCAGGAATGCAGTGAGCTCCTTCGGTTTTACAAGTTTGAACTTTGGTTTTGCCCCGCTTTTCTTGGTTTTTTGATCTTCTCCAACGATGAGATGAGCTTGTTCAATGCAAAAATTGCAGATATGGGCAGAAATTCCCGATACCATCAGATCTACATCTTTCTTGTTTCTGCCGCAAAAGGAGCAGGTTATTTGAGCCATTATTTAATCTTTTTTACTAAAATTTCATCTATAAGACCATATTCTTTGGCCTCCTCAGCTCTAAGCCAATAGTCACGATCAGAATCTTTTTCAATTTCATCGAACGTCTTTCCGGTGTGATCAGCAAGGATTTGATACAATTCTTGTCTCATAGATAGAATGAGTTTCAAGGAAATTTCCATGTCTCTTGACTGACCTTGCATTCCGCCTGACGGCTGATGAATCATCACTCTGGAATGCTTCAGAGCTGATCTTTTATCTTTGGCTCCACCAGCAAGCAAAACAGCTCCCATGGAGGCAGCAATGCCTGTACAGATGGTTGCTACGTCAGGATTGATGTATTGCATCGTATCGTAAATTCCCAGTCCTGCAGTAACGGATCCCCCCGGGCTGTTGACGTATAGCAAAATGTCTTTTTTAGAATCTACCGATTCCAAAAACAGAAGTTGTGCTACAATGATGTTGGCGACGTGGTCATCGATGCCGGTACCTAAAAAAATTATACGATCCATGATTAATCTTGAGAAAACGTCAATTTCTCTGAAATTTTGAGGCCGCTCTTCGATGACCGAGCGTGTCATATTTTCAATCTGTTGTGTGTACTGGTCAAATGCTGTTCCGCTTACGCCTTGATTATGAATGGCGTACTTTCTGAATTCTTCTTTAGTAATCATGGTCATGTGATTTTGTGGTTGACAAAAATAAAAAAAGCCCTTAAATAAGGACTTTTTTTATGATGATTTAAGCGATTTACTTCTCTAAAAGTTCCTTGAATTCGTCAATGGTGATTTGTTTTTCATTCAATTTGATTTTTTCCTGAACGAGGGACATCACTTTATCATTTTGAACCGAAGTGAGCATATTCATGTAGTTTTGACCTTCGTTTCCTTTTAGGTAGTTGTCCACGAACATATCCATGCTCGCTTCCATCTGAGATCCAAGACCTGATGAAGCAAATTGCTCACGGATCATTTCCTTAGTTTTTTCAATTACATCTTCGTGCTCAGCCTGGACGCCATTTTCTTTGGCTAAATGATTAGAAATTAATGACCAGGTTAATTGACTCGCGTAGATGGGGAACTCTTTCTCTACATCTTCGTCGGTAACTTTTCCTTGGTTTGCACGAAGCAACCATTCTTTTAAGAAATCTACCGGAAGATCAACTTTAGCTTTTTCAGTCAATACCTTCTTCAATTCTTCGTCAGTGAATACTTTAGATTCTCTGTCATAGCTTGATTGAAGGGTCTCTCTTACCTTTGCAAGAAACTCTTCCTCAGATTTAACCACGTCAGGACCGAAGATTTTATCGAAAAACTCCTGATCCATTTCAGCAGTTTCAGTTCTGTTGATGTTTTTTACAGTGAAAGTAAATGCTCCTTTAGATTGATCAAGCTCTTCATCTTCTAATCCAAATGCTTCAGTCCACTCGTCTTTCTTTACTTCTTTGGAATCGAATTCAACAACAGCATCTTTGCTGATTCCGGTGAATTTTTCTGCCAGTTTCTTGGACACTTTAGCCAATGGAAGGGAAAGAGTCTTGCTTAATTCACCATCAACCGATTTAAGATCTCCGTAGATATTATCACCTGCCTGGCTAACTTCCGGATTGGTGCTCTTTCCGTACTGAGTCTTCAAGTTATCAAGAGTCTCGTTCAGTAATTTGTCGTCTACCTTGATGGAGTATTTTGTGCCTTCAATTTTAGAATCAAGCGTTAGGTCGATGCCATCAACGAAACCGATTCTGTATTCGAATTCAAATTCTTTTTGGGTCTTCCAATCAATTGAATTGTCTTCTTTTTCAACAGGAAGCGGATCGCCAAGAATTTTAAAAGTTTGTTCTTTCAAATATGCATTGAGAGCTTCTCCGAGGATTGCATTGATCTCATCTACAAGTAAAGAAACACCATACATGTTTTTTACCATTGAAACCGGAGCCTTACCAGGCCTGAATCCTTTGATGCTAGCTTTTTTGACGTAGTCTTTCAGTTTCGCATCTACCTTAGGTTGATAATCCGCCTCGAATAATTTAATTTTAATTGAAGCTTGATTTGAAGAATTCTTGTCTAATGTGATTTCCAAAGCGATAAAATTTTATATGAGGTTGAACTAAAAACCCTCAATCATTTCCTGTTTCTAAAAACAGTTGAGTGATTGAGGGTTCGATATTTGTGCGGATAGAGGGACTCGAACCCCCATGCCTCGCGGCGCTAGATCCTAAGTCTAGTGCGTCTACCAATTTCGCCACATCCGCAAATGGAGCAACTGGTTGAGCAAAATTTATAATAAATTTTACCTTTTCCAATTGTGGATGCGAAGGTATGCAGATAATCATAAATAGCAAAAGTGGAAAGAAAAAAATAAATCAGATTTAAAAGAAAAATGCCCGGCGCTTCCAATTTTGTGGTAAATTCCTATTGTATGATCGAAGTGGACTTAGAAGAAGAGAGAAAAGAAATTCTCAAGAGATATAGAAAAATGCTCAAACAGGCAAAACCTGTCTTAAAGCCCGGAGATGCAAAACTCATTAAAAAGGCATTCAATGTATCATTGGAAGCTCATCGTGATATGCGTCGCAAATCTGGGGAGCCTTACATCTATCACCCTCTTGAAGTGGCTTTGATATGTGTGGAAGAAATCGGACTTGGTACTACCTCAATTATTTCCGCCTTGCTTCATGACGTAGTTGAGGATACAGATTGGGAGCTTGAAGATATTGAGCGAGAATTTGGTTCAAAAGTCATGACCATTATCGATGGGTTGACCAAAATCTCAGGCGTTTTTGAATATGGAAGTTCTCAGCAAGCTGAGAATTTCCGAAAGATGCTCCTAACGCTCTCTGATGATGTGAGAGTGATTTTAATCAAGCTTGCCGACAGGTTAAACAACATGAGGACATTGGCAAGTATGCCAAGGCATAAGCAATTGAAAATTGCTTCTGAAACAATGTACCTGTATGCTCCGCTCGCGCACAGGCTTGGACTTTATTCAATCAAGTCAGAGCTGGAAGATTTGTATCTGAAATATACCGACACGGACACGTACAAGGATATCGTTTTTAAGATCAATGAATCGAAATCCTATCGGAATAAATTCATTAAAAACTTCATCCAGCCAATAGAGGATGAATTAAACAAACTCGACTTCAAGTTTACAATTAAGGGAAGGCCTAAGTCTGTCTATTCCATCTATAATAAGATGAAGAAGCAAGGGATACCTTTCGATGAAGTTTATGATCTCTTTGCTGTCCGGATCATTTTGGTAAGCGAATTGGAAAATGAAAAGGCGGATTGTTGGCAAGTTTATTCAATCGTTACTGATTTTTACAGACCAAATCCAGACAGACTTCGTGACTGGATCAGCACACCCAGGTCCAATGGATATGAATCGCTTCATACGACTGTAATGAGTAATACCGGCCAATGGGTGGAGGTGCAAATCAGAACTTCGCGAATGGACGAAATTGCTGAAAGAGGCTACGCAGCACATTGGAAGTACAAGGAAAAGGAAAGTTCCCGTGGTACAGGATTGGATGATTGGATCACTCAGGTTCGGGGCTTACTCGAATCCAATGATGGCAGTGCAATCGAGTTTATGGATGACTTCCGAGGGAATCTTTTCCATGACGAAGTTTTTGTTTTTACACCAAAGGGAGATTTGAAAGTGCTCCCTTTTGGATCAACAGCTTTGGATTTTGCATTTGAAATTCATACTGAAATCGGAGCGAAGTGTATTGGCGCCAAAGTAAATCAACGCCTGGTACCGATTTCGCATAAATTAAAGAATGGAGATCAAGTCGAAATTCTGACCTCCAGTAAGCAAAAACCAACCGAAGATTGGCTGAATAACGTGATGACTTCACGGGCAAAAGCCAAAATCAAAGATGCACTTCGAGAGGAGAAAAAATCAGCAATCGTAGACGGTCGTGAGATTGTTCAGCGTAAGTTGAAGCAAATGAAGATGGAGTTTAATTCTGAAAACGTTGAAAAACTTCGAGCATTTTTTGAGCTTAAGACTGCAAATGAGTTTTATTATAGAATAGGTAAAGGGATCATTGATTCTACTTTGATTAAATCTTTCAAGGAATTCAAAGAGAATTTAAAACTATCCAGCCGTGGAACTCAGGATAAAGTAAAGGACGAATCATCTTTTACCAAAGAGATAAAAAATCTGAAGGGTCCTGATCACGATCAATTGCTGATTGGTGAAGACATGGACTTGGTGGATTATATTCTGGCAAAATGCTGTAATCCAATCCCGGGAGACGATGTGTTTGGTTTTGTGACAATCAATGAAGGCATCAAAATACACCGGACTTCTTGTCCTAATGCGCTCGAATTACTTTCAAACCATGGTAATCGGGTGATTAAAGCAAGATGGACTAGTCAGAAGGAAATCGCATTTCTTGCCGGTCTCAGAATCATCGGGACAGATCGGGTGGGATTGATCAATGACGTAACGAAGGTGATTTCGAATGAATTGAAAGTAAATATGCGTTCGATAACAGTAGATTCTGATGCTGGGATTTTCGAAGGAACCATCAAGCTCTTCGTGAATAGTACCCAGCATTTGGATCATTTGATGAAAAATCTTTCCAAGGTGGAGGGGATTATAAAGGTTTCCAGGTTTGACTAAAAGCTTTGAATCTTTTGTGACTGACAAAAGTTATATTTGAAAAAAAACGCAGAAAATGGCTTTGAATACCACCCATTTTGAAGAGGTCAAGAAGATATTTACCGCCTATCTTGAAAATAAAAAGCTTCGAAAGACTCCGGAGCGATATGCCATACTCGAAGAGATTTATAGCCGTTCCGGACATTTTGATGTAGAATCACTCTACATCAGCATGAAAAATAAAAATTACCGGGTCAGCCGGGCCACGGTTTATAACACGCTCGATTTATTGGTTGAATGTGACTTGGTCACTAAGCATCAGTTTGGCAAAAACCTGGCTCAATTCGAAAAGTCTTATGGTTACAAGCAGCATGACCATTTGATATGCATCGAATGCAATCAGGTGATGGAGTTTTGCGATCCTCGTATCCAAAATATCCAAAACACCGTTGGAGATATTCTGCACTTCCAAGTACTCCATCATTCTTTGATATTATATGGAAACTGCACTAAAGTGAATTGTGAAAATAAAAAAGCCAGTTAAATGAAGCTTACCTATACTTCCGGCAAGGACCATCTTGCACATTATTTATACATCCACGGAGATTTGATAGGGGACGAAATTGGGCCAAAAATGGTCGAAATCGTTTCAGATGCTATTTTAGAGGGAGCAAAAACGTTTGTTGTGGACTTGAGTGATGTGAGATATATCAGTTCCAGCGGAATTGGTTTGTTGATTACCATGCTGACAAAAATGAGAAATTCCGGAGGAGAGCTTTATCTTACTTCACCCTCCGAGCATGTGAAAAAGCTATTGATCATCACCAAGTTGAATAATATTTTCTCTGTTTTTGACACAGTGGAAGATGCCAAAGAATCATTTAGAAAATAAAAATGGGGGCGTTTTGTTCCTTTTTTTACAATTACTTTTTTACCATTAGAATTGAAGGCACCAAATAATAAATAACCCCTTTCCCTTGGTTTTCTTTGGGCTTATCGCAATTTTCACGCCTCAAAAAGACTTTGAATAACCGATTAGACTGCACTTCAAATGAAGATGGATGTACTTCTGGGTCTCCAGTGGGGAGATGAAGGAAAAGGAAAAATAGTAGACGTTTTAGCGCCTGAATATGAAATCGTAGCCCGCTTTCAAGGAGGTCCCAATGCCGGACACACTCTTGAATTTGACGGATTTAAGCACGTCCTTCATCAGATCCCTTCCGGAATTTTCCGACCCCAGATATTAAATATTATTGGTAATGGAGTTGTATTAGACCCAATTGTCCTCAAAAAAGAAATTGATGGATTGGGTAAGTATTCCATTGATTACATGAAAAATCTGGTTATTTCCAAGAAGGCCACGATCATCATCCCAACTCATAAGTTGCTGGATGCTGCTTTGGAAACATCCAAAGGAGACAAGAAAATCGGATCAACTCTTAAAGGAATCGGACCGACTTATCAGGACAAAATTGGCCGAGCCGCACTACGTGTTGGTGATATCTTAAGTCCGGACTTCCGCGAAAAATATGATATACTGGTAGAAAAGCACAAGACTACGCTATCATTTTACAATCATCCCTTGGATGCTTTGGCAGAAATGGAAAGCCAATTTTTCACAGCAGTTGAGTTTTTCAAAACTCTCAATCTGATCGATAGCGAGTATGTGGTAAATGATGCTTTGTCAGCTAATAAAAGGATTTTGGCTGAAGGTGCCCAAGGTTCCTTGCTTGATGTTGATTTCGGAAGTTATCCGTATGTGACAAGCAGTAGCACAATGGCTGCCGGAGCTTGCACTGGCTTGGGAGTTTCTCCTTCCAAAATCGGAGAAGTTTTCGGGATTTTCAAAGCGTATTGTACGAGAGTTGGCAGCGGCCCTTTTCCGACGGAATTATTCGATGCAACTGGCGAAGCAATGCGGAAAGAAGGGAAAGAATTTGGAAGTACAACAGGACGTCCGAGAAGATGTGGTTGGCTGGATCTACCTGCACTTCGCTATTCGATCATGATTAATGGAGTAACCCAGCTTTTCATGATGAAAGGGGACGTTCTAAATATTTTTGAAGAAATCAAGATTTGTACTAATTATGAGTTACCAACAGGGGAAAGAATTGACCGACTAAGCTTCGAAATCACGGACATGGAAGTGAAGCCTATTTATAAAGTAATGAAGGGCTGGCATTGCTCCCTGGCTGATGTTCATTCGTATGAAGAATTCCCTGCTGAACTGAGGGAATATGTTCATTATTTGGAAACTGAACTAAAAGTGCCAATTAAATTAGTTTCTGTGGGTCCGGATCGAACTCAAACTATTTTGAGATAAATTTGAAATAACATTTTGAAGCCCTTGGACAAACAGTTCAAGGGTTTTTTTATTTCTATTCATTAAAAAATGTAATTTAAAAGCCCTTTAATGCCTCAATGGTGAAAATACGACTCCGGTTTATATTTGTTCTTTTTTTTAGCGTCTGGGCAAAGGCATTTTCGCAGATAGGATTCCCTTACTGCGAGACATTTACAAGCGGATCTACCCTGGAATCAACTGTTTTTGGTGCGGATGCCCAATTGGTAGATGGCGTTTTGAGACTGACATCAAATCAGTCCAATCAAAGAGGCTATGTCTATATAGACATTCCATTTTCCTCAGTTTTTGGGATCAAAGCTTCTTTTGAATATTTTAGCTATGGAGGAAATGGCGCCGACGGTCTTACCCTTTTTTTGTTTGATGCAGAAACGCCTGTTTTTAATCCGGGAGGATTTGGAGGCTCCCTTGGATATGCACAACGATCTAATGAAAGCGGATTATCCAATGCTTACCTAGGGATTGGTTTTGATGAATTCGGTAACTTTGGTAATTCTTCTGAGGGTAGAAATGGAGGATTTTTAGGAGTTGGAGAAACAAGAGTACCCGATGCAATTGTAATACGAGGCCCGGGAAGTGGATCAACAGGCTATCCTTTCGTAGTCGGAAGAAGAACAATGGCGACCGGCAATGATGGATTAAGGCCAGATAATCAATTTCCAATCAGTTCAGGAGGGCCTGGTACTTCCAGAGTAACTGATAGAAACTTGCCAGGTTATAGAAAGGTCTTCCTGGACCTTCAGCCAAATACCGTTGGCACAGGCTTTTTTTTGCAGGTTCTAATGGAAGTGACCACAAGGGTAAATGAACCCATGTTGATTACAATTTTTGACAGACCTTATGATTTTCCTGCCCCTAAAAATCTTAAAATCGGATTTTCGGCTTCTACCGGAGGGCAGACTAATTTTCATGAGATAAGAAATTTATTGGTTGAAGTTTCCAATGATGAAGCCTTGGAGGAGCCAAAGGGAGTTGACTTTGAAGACAAAGCTTCTTGCGAAGGGCAGGAAAATACTTACTTTATAACTGATGAAGAGGTTGTATTACCTAATCCCAATAGTGTAATTCGTTGTCTTCAATTTTATGGTTCTTTGGAAGACATTGAAGCAGAAACAGGGGATGTCTGCAGTCAGGGAAGATGCAAAGAGGAAAACAGAGAATTGATCTTGCCCCAGGGTACTTTCCGTGCAGGTAGTGATGGGGGGGATTTTACTTTTTCCCCCAACCTTGGTTTCCGGGACCAGGAAGTCACTGTTTATTATACCATAACAGATACCTACGGAAAGACATCTGCAGGAAATGCGATGACTTTGTTAATACAGGAATCGCCGGATCCCGTAAAACTGCTTCTTGAAAATGAAACTTCTCTAGTTGAAGAAATCAGACTTTGTGCGGGAGAAGAAATAAAACTAGAAGCGACAGGCGAAGAAGTGTACGAGCGATTTGAATGGTACAAGGATGGTGAATTAATCACGGGTGCGACTACTTCAACTTATCAGGTGAATTCAGGTGGAGAATATGAAGTAAGAGTATACAATCGAAAAAACTGCCCTTCTATATCCAATTCAGTAAAAGTTGAATATCCTGCTTATCCTTCCGGCATTATTCAAAATCCTACTGTAGGATGTACTCCGGGTCAGACAGTAGATGTGACAATTTCAATTTCTGGATATGATACTGAAAAATACGATTACCAACTTTCAGGTCTCGGAAAAGTCTGGTTAAATGATGAAATGAAGAGTATTTCGCAGACTGGAAACTATGAACTCAAAATCAAGGAAAAGGATTTAGACTGCTATTCAGACCCATTTCCCGTGGAGGTGATAATCCTTACTAAAATATTGGAGGTAGACTTTGAATTTGAGGTTCAAGGAACAGGAATAACGGGTGATGCCGATGGAGGGATTTTTCCGGATGATGTGATCCAGTTTTCAGACCTATCAGACGAAGAAGCAGTAAGTTGGAGCTGGAATTTTGGAGATGGGTCAAGCAGTACGGATCAAAACCCCGCCCATGTTTTTGGGAAAAGAGGGGAATATGAGATCGAACTTATCATTAATAATGAGTTGGGCTGCGAAAGCAGAATTACGAAAATGGTTTCAATAACAAGGAGTTATCGGTTAATGATTCCAACTGGATTTACTCCGACATTGGAAGAAAACAAGACCTTTATCCCTAAATATAAAGGACTGACTGAAATAGAACTTCTGATTTTCACCACATGGGGAGAATTGATTTTTAAGACTGCTGACTTGAATACCATTGGATGGGATGGAACTCTCGAAGGAAAACTACTTGATGCAGGGGTATTTGTGTACAGATTTGACGGTACTTCTACTGACGGGGAAAAGATTTCAGAAGCCGGTAAATTCAATTTGATCCGATAATGAGGAACTGGCTGTTTATTTTAGTTTTTATTGGCTCGAAAGGATTGTTGGCGCAGGATGTTCAGTATAGCCAATTTTATGCGAATCCGCTTTTTCTAAATCCTGCATTTGCAGGAAGTACAGAGATGGCTAGGGTGGGAGTGAATTTTAGAAATCAGTGGCCTGCCTTGGATCAGACCTTTTTGGCTTACACCGCCTATGCAGATATATTTTCAGAAAGATTCCAATCCGGATTTGGACTCATAATTACTGGAGCGAGAGAATCATTTACCCAAAGTCAAATAAATGAAATAGGTCTTGTATACAGTTATCGGTTGAGGTTGGGGGAAAATCGCTATTTACATGCCGGTGCGCAGGGAAGTTTTGTTTCGAGGGATGTACTTTTTGATCGGGTAATCCTCGGGACTCAGCTCGATATTGATAAAGGTGTAATAATAGGTCAACCCGGTGAAGGATTTGAAGGAGATAGTCAACAGAGGACTGCTGATTTGCACACAGGTCTTTTGTATTATGACAGCAAGTTCTGGTTAGGGATATCAGCTTTTCACTTACTTAATCCCGAGATTAGCTATCTCGAGGCCGATGGAAATCAGTTACCTATTAAGTATTCGGCTCATGGTGGGATTAAATTTGATCTGGCTCCAGGAAGCATTAATGATTTTTTTAATAATACAAATCAGGAAAGATCATTATCAATAGCCTTTAATTATAAATCCCAGGGAGCTTATTCACAATTAGATTTGGGCACTGAGTTTTATTTTGAGCCTTTGGTTCTTGGGTTTTGGTATAGGGGACTTCCCACCAAGTACAGTTTACCAAATAATGAGGCGCTGATTGGTTTACTTGGGATAGAGTTGGAATCAGGATTGGATTTAGGCTATAGCTTTGATTTTTCCATTTCTAAATTAGGACAAAGCAATTCAGGCGGGGCGCACGAAATATCAATGAGATATACTTTTTCTTCCAAGGACCCGAGGAAGAAATACTTTGCACCCCTTCCTTCATTCAGATATTGATGTTAATTACTGGGAATCAGAACTTTATTTCATTTGAGTGTATTCTGAAGCCACATATCCATCTTAAAGCAATTTTAAGTGGGGTAAGAAATACAATATTTGGTAAACTTTTTCCCTTTCATTTTCAGTGATTTAGGTGTTTTTTGAAGTTTTTCTCGGATTACTTATTGTTGATTAGAATAAAAGGGGGATATTTGCACTCCCAAACGACACGAACGGAGTTGTTGCGAAGAGGAAAAGGGAGTTAAAAGGGGTGTTGAAATTTATTTTGCAAAGAGTTTTGGAATCGGATAAATGATCTCTTACCTTTGCACTCCGGTTCGGAAGGAAGCGGAAAAATTTGAGGAAAAAACGTTAAAAGTTTTGAATCGACAACCGACACGAATGCGTGTCGCTAAGTTCTTTGAAGTGATGTAAGGCAAAAAAAGTTAACAACCTGAGAAGAGTAAGGGAGAGCCGTTTAAGCTTCGGCTGAACGAGTTCAAAAAAGTGTATAGATAATTTA
>VFKK01000015.1 GCA_009885605.1 Cyclobacteriaceae bacterium
GTAAGGTGAAAATGAGGTGAGAAAATGGCGGATAATCGTCCACAGACTACGGTCGACTGACCACAGTTGCTGCTTTTGAACTTCAGAGCTTGTTTTATTTGGCTAGTGGTAATAAAGGGTAAATTCATAAAATTCAATTAAACAATAGCATTAGAAAACAAAATCAAACTTCTAGTATTCATTCATCCCAGTGTATTGCAACTCATCCAAAATCATGGTGATTGACCTGAATTACAATTCGATAAGCAAAAAATAATCTTTAACTTAAGATTCTGAATAAACTCTAAACTCATGGCAAACTTTAACCTAAAAATCAACGGTAAATCTCAAACCGTGGATGTAGAAGACGACACCCCTCTCTTGTGGGTTCTTCGGGATCATTTGGGACTAGTCGGAACCAAATTCAGTTGCGGAATCGCACAGTGTGGTGCATGTACAGTTCACGTCAATGGTAACGCTACCTTTTCATGCATGACCCCAGTATCAAGTATTGGTAATGCTGAAGTTCTTACCATTGAAGGACTTTCCGAAAGCGGTGATCATCCCGTTCAAAAAGCCTGGGCAGAAGTGGATGTAGCACAGTGCGGTTATTGCCAGGCAGGACAAATCATGAATGCTGCTGCATTTCTGAATGAAAATTCTAATCCTACTATGGAGGAGATTGATAATGCAATGAATAGAAATATCTGTCGCTGTGGCACCTATCATAAGATTCGCGAGGCTGTCGCTCTAGCCGCTAAAACCAAATAATCATGGCAACATTAACGAAAGCAAGCAGAAGAGACTTTCTGAAAATCGCCAGCACTACCGCCGGGGGTTTGTTTATCGGGTTCAACTGGTTCAGCTGTGACTCCCCAAAAGTGGAAGTTCTTAGCACTGAGGAAATTCTTTCCCAGGCAAAATCATTCAACAGTTACCTGTCTATTTCTCCAACCGGGGATGTGGTGATCTATTCGCCAAATCCTGAATTGGGACAAAATATCAAAACTTCATTCCCAATGGTCGTAGCTGAAGAATTGGAAGCAGACTGGGAAAAAGTTCGTGTAGTGCAGGCAAATCTTGATCCTGCCAAATACGATCGTCAGTTGACGGGAGGCTCTGGAGCAATGCCACATAGCTGGGAAAGACTAAGAAAAGCCGGAGCAACTGCCAAGTTTGTATTGGTAGCCGCTGCAGCAAAAACATGGAATGTACCTGCCGGAGAAATCACGGTGGAAAAAGGAATTATTTCACATAAAGGATCTGGGAAAAAAGGTCATTTCGGTGAATTTGTCGCTGAAGCTTCCACCATGACCGCTCCCGAAGAAGTGACTTTGAAGGACAAAAAGGATTTCAAGATCATCGGAACACCGGTGAAGAATGTTGATTCCAAGGAAATGTATACCGGTAAGCCAATGTATGGCCTTGATTTTTATCGGGAGGGAATGCTTCATGCAATGATTCAGAGGGCACCTTTTGGAATGAAAATCAAATCGGTGGATGATAGTGCTGCGCGAGGAGTAACAGGAGTAAAGGATGTAATCACTTTTGGAACAAGCGTTGCTGTGGTTGGAACTTCCACCTGGCCATTGCTGAAAGCTAAAAAATTGATCCGTGTAGAATATGAGCCTGAAGGAGCAGTAGAAAGCTCGGCAGATCACGATCGTATTTTCAAAGAATTACTTGCTACTGGCAAAGCTGAAATCAAAAGAGAAAATGGAAATGTTGCTGCAGCATTTAAGAATGCTGCTCAGGTAGTTTCCGCAGAATACCAGTGCCCATTCCTGGCGCATTCTCCCATGGAACCTGAAAACTTCTTCGCTCATGTGAAGGGTGATAAAGTGGAGTTGATTGGCCCGACCCAAACTCCGGATCGGGCAAGGCAAGAGACAGCAACCCTTTTGGGAATTCCACCGGAAAATGTCACTGTTGAAATCACCCGATTGGGAGGTGGCTTTGGAAGAAGACTTCGCGCGGATTATGTAGTAGAGGCAGTTGAAGTGTCAAGAGCAATGAATGCTCCTGTGAAAGTAACCTGGAGCAGAGAGGATGAGTTGACTGGGGGAGCATACAGACCGGCGGTCCGCTATCGATTTGAAGCAGCTTTGGATGCAACCGGAAATATGGTTGGCTACAAACTTCGCGGTGTTGGAATGAACGCCGGAAACTGTACACGCGAAAACAATTTCCCGGCTGGAGCAGTGGAAAACGTTTTGATTGAATCAATCGAACATAAATCAACCATTACCACCAACGCATGGAGAGCACCGATCACCAATTTCCTTGCTTATGCTGAGCAATCCTTTATGGATGAAGTGGCTTTGGCAGCAAAGAAAGATCCTGTTCAATTTAGATTGGAATTACTCCAGAAAGCTAAAACTTCCCCAGTTGGAGGAGATTTAGGATATGATGTGGATAGAATGATTGGCGTAGTAAAAACAGCTGCAGAGAAGTCTAATTGGGGTAAGAATCCGGACGTAAAGCAAGGCTTCAGCGTGTATTTCTCACACCGGTCTTATGTGGCTCAGGTGGCGGATATTGCCATGGAAGGAGGATCTCCTGTTTTGAAAAAGGTAACTGCGGTAACCGATTGCGGAATGGTAGTCAACCCAACCGGAGCAAACCATCAGGTTAGAGGCGGAATTGTAGACGGAATGGGACATGCCATGTATGGAAATCTGACTTTCGAAAATGGAGTTCCAAAACAGAAAAACTTCGATTCCTATCGCTTGATTCGATTGAAAGAAGTTCCTGAGATCGACGTTCACTACGTTGACAGCGGATTCGATCCAACAGGATTGGGTGAGCCTGCATTGCCACCAACCGGAGGAGCAATTGCAAATGCGATCTTCGCAGCCACTGGCAGAAGATTGAGAAGTCAGCCGTTTATCGAGCAGAAAGAATTTTCTGATATCAAGTTAGAGATCAGGAGAGGTTAATTAAATTTTGGAATCCAAAAAACGCCAATGTATCATGCATGGGCGTTTTTTTTGAGCTTTAACTATTTCTCGCTCGCGGAAAAAGATGTTGAATTTTGCTTAAGATATCTATCTGTTAAGTTTTGAAGAGTAGGAATCCTTAAAAACCAGTTCTTTTTTGAAATTGATAAAAAAGAAAACCTGTCAAGTTTTTGAAACTTGACAGGCTTGATATTCCGTCCGTGACCTAATCTGGCTTTAAGCTAACTTTTCCGCTTTTGATCGAAGAATATCATTTTCATCAGTCAAGCAAGATTGAATGAAATCTTTCACAGCTTGATTTTTTGCCTGCCCTTTTTTTAACAAAACACTTAGAGTCAGGATTACTCCGATTCTGGTTCCTGTCTTTTTTGCAGAAGTTTCAAAAAGAGGCTCCAATTCCTCATAAGGCACATCTTCAGCAAATTCCCGAATTGAATTTATTGCAGCTTCCAATTTTTCACCGGAAAGATTCGTAAGCTTTTTACCAATCTGTTGAATTTCGTTCAAGGCTTTTCGCTGACCTTGAGGTTGCCCAGGTGCTTGAGCCTTAGGTTGACTTTGAACCTGAGCTTCCGTGTTTTGCTTGGCCCAAGTGTCTTTCAGACCTACCGTTTTATTAAAGACGAGATGACCATTCGTTGAGTCCTGATCAAGTGTAAAGTAACCCAATCGCTGGAACTGGTATTTATCATCTACAATCGCATTAGCCAAAAAGGGCTCGAGATAGGCTTCTTTTATAATTGTCAGGGAGTTGGGATTCAAGAATTCCATGAAGTTCTTCTTCTCATGCGAATCCGGTGCTTCTTCCAAAAACAAGCGATCGTATTCCCGAACCTCAGCCTTGATAGCGTGTGAAATGGAAACCCAATGAAGGGTTCCTTTTACTTTTCGCTGACTGGCCTCTGATCCGCTTCCGGATCGGGACTCAGGGTCGTAAGTGCAGAGAATTTCAAGAAAGTTTCCGGCTTCATCTTTTACAACAGACTCAGCTTTGATGAAGTATGCGCTTTTCAGTCGAACTTCATTTCCTAAAGAAAGGCGGAAGAAATTTTTACCTCCATCCTCTTTGAAATCTTCCTGCTCGATGTACAATTCTCTGGAAAAAGGCACCTCATGTGTTCCTGAATCTGGTTGTTCAGGGTTATTTTCCATTTCAAGTATTTCCACTTTACCTTCCGGAAAGTTTGTAATGACCAGTTTGACTGGATTCA
>VFKK01000229.1 GCA_009885605.1 Cyclobacteriaceae bacterium
ATAAGGTCAGAAACTTGGCTTTCAATTTTATCGAGTATCTGAACATGGGAAATTTTCTTTATTTCGAGCAGCTCTTCGAAGTCTGATGAAACTTTCGGATCATATATTATTGGTGAAATCCGATCATTGAGATCGAATTTTCTATTTGTAACCATGTTAAATTAATCGGGGTAGTTTACCTAAGTAAAGTTAATTTTTTCAACTACAAGTTGATTTAATTATTCTTTATTTTGACACTATTCTAACAAATCTTTTTTCTATCCTAAAGATAGTTAATAATGGTTTGGTGAATTGGCTTGCTTTTTAGGCAGAAAAGGAATTATTTTTATGAAGGGTACAACTGGCCCTCTGAAAAATTTTGTCAATGGAAGCTACACCTGAGGAAAAAATTAAGATTCTGTATGTCGATGATGAAGAAAACAATCTTCAGGCTTTCAAAGCTACTTTCAGACGAGATTACAAGATTTTTTTAGCCATTTCAGCGAAAGCAGGCCGGGAAATACTTGACAACGAAAAGGTTGATATCATTATCACTGATCAAAGAATGCCTGAGGAAACGGGTGTTGAATTTTTAGAATCAGTAATTCCAAAATTCCCCGAGCCCATCCGGGTTCTTTTGACAGGATACACAGATATCCAAGCCGTAATAGATGCGATCAATAAAGGCCAAGTCTATCATTACCTGACTAAACCTTGGGAAGAGGATTATCTCAGAACAGTTATCAAGAATGCTTATGAGATTTTTATCCTCCGAAGAGAAAATGAAAGACTGACTCAGGCACTGATAAAGGCCAACGAGCAATTAGAATTCCTCCTGAGACAGAATCTGCTTTCCTGATTCAATACCTCGCAGCAAGCAAGAGCTGGAGTTCTTTGTGCGTTAAACCAAATTTTCTTGCCAAATAGGCATTTGTAAGACTTCCTCTATAGGTGTAAACTCCCCTCAAAAACCATTTATAGTTAAAAATCATTTCTTCTGCTCCGCCTAAGTCTGCCATCTGGAGAATGATAGGCGTAAAGATGTTGCTTAAGGAATAGGAAGCTGTTCGCGCTACTCGGGAAGGAATATTGGGAACACAATAATGGATAATATCATGAACCATAAACACTGGTTCAGCATGAGAAGTCATTCTTGCCGTCTCGATGCAACCTCCCTGATCTATGCTGACATCTATTAAAATGCTGCCATGCATCATATTGGCAACCATTTCCTCACTCACTACGATTTTGTTTCGGCCTTTTTCGGCTCTTAATGCACCTATTACAACATCTGCCTCAGACATCGCCTGACTCAGACTGAAATTATCAATCGTTGAAGTGTAAATTTGCTGTCCTATCAAGTGCTTAATTCTTCGAAGCTTGTAAATATGGTTGTCAAAAATCTTAATATTTGCCCCAAGGCCAAGTGCAGTTCTTGCAGCATATTCAGCCACTGTACCCGCTCCAATGATAACAACTTGGGTTGGAGGAACTCCCGTCACACCGCCCATAATCAGTCCTTTCCCATCATTTACACTTGAGAGGTATTCAGCAGCTATCAGCATCACCGTGCTTCCGGCTATTTCAGACATTGCCCTCACTACTGGCATTCCCCCTACTTTATCCTCAAGGTATTCGAAAGCGACGGCGGTAATCTTTTTCTCATTGAGCTTCTGAATAAATTCCTGGTTCTGACTGCCAAGTTGCAAAGCAGAAATAAGGCAACTTCCTGTGCGCATCATATCCATTTCCGCTTGTGTAGGAGGATCAACTTTGAGCACAACATCTGCATCCAAAGCCTCTTTAATTGTATAAACTATTTTGGCACCTGCATCAGAATAATCCTGATCAGTAAATTTTGCCTGTAAACCTGCACCGGCTTCAACCACCACATTGATTCCATTATTCGAAAGCAGCCCGATTGCTTCCGGGGTCAGACATATCCTATTCTCTTGAGAAGAAGCTTCTTTTGGTAAACCCACAATCAAGGATTTATCACTTTTTCTAACCTGGGCCGGCGCCTCTTTTGGAATCAATCCCACGGCTGTTACTTCACTTAGTTCAGATGGCATCATGAATATGTTGAAATGTCACTCGTCGTTCGAAATCTGAAATTGATTCAATCTTAATTAAGAAAAAATTTTCTGGAAGAAAAGCTTCAATTTTCTCAGCCCATTCTAACCAGCAATAATTTCCACTATAAAAATACTCTTCTATTCCAATATCCAATGCCTCTGTGGGATCGTCTAAACGATAAAAATCAAAGTGGTAGAATACATTTCCCTCTTTGTTTTCATACTGATTGACTATTCCAAAAGTTGGACTGCTTACCTGATCCACGATTCCAAACTTTCCTGCCAATGCTCTAATGAGTGTCGTCTTTCCAGCACCCATTGAACCCTGCAAAACCCAAATCTTTTCATGTCCAGCCTCACCTATCAGTTCAGATGCAGCTGATTCTATTTTGGAAAGTTCGTAGTTGAAAAACTTCAAGATTGGATTTCTATTTTGGTGAGAGGTGAACGATCGGTATGATCATTTCCTCCAAAGATACACCTCCATGTTGAAAAGTGTCTTTGTAATAGTTTACATAATAATTGTAATTATTGGGGTAAGCAAAAAAGTAATCTTCTACTGCGAAAACATAACTGGAAGAAACATTCAGTTTTGGCAACTTCGCATCCTCGGGTTTCTTGATTTCAAAAACTTTACCTACTTCAAAATTCAGGTTTTTTCCTTGCTTATAGCGAAGATTTGTGGTGACGTTTTTATCCCCGATGATTCGATAGGGCTTATTGACTTTTTTGGTGCCATGATCTGTTGTAATGATAACTTCTGATCCCGAATTCTGGATTTTTTTCAGCAACTCAAAAAGGGAAGAATGCTCAAACCAACTACTCGTCAATGATCGGTATGCGGATTCATCGGGTGCCAATTCCCGAATCATTTTCATATCGGTTCGAGCATGGGAAACCATGTCCACAAAATTGTAAACCAGTACATTCAGATCATTTTGAAGAAACGTGTGGAATTGATCCAAGACAGCTTTTCCTTGCTGAGTTTGAATGATTTTATTGTAAGAAAACTTATTCGATAACCGGTTTTTCTCTAGGTTGACTTTAAGCCATTCCTCTTCGAAATTGTTTTTCCCTTCATCAGAATCCTCATCCTCCCAAAACTGGGGGTAACCTTTCGCCATCTCCATTGGCATCATTCCACTGAAAAGTGCATTTCGCGCAAATGCTGTAGTGGTGGGCAGAATACTGTAATAAGTGTCCTTGTCCTTAATATTGAAATAGGGTGTTAGTAAATGTTCTATGGTTTCCCATTGATCTAATCGAAGATTATCAATGACTATGAAGAAAAGCGGCTTTTTCTCTTTAAGTTGAGGAAACACTTTTTTCTTCATCAATTGATGTGAAAGCAAAGGTTTATCAGGGTTTTTCTCGTCCATCCAGTCGAGATAATTGTCCTTTATAAATCTTGCAAAAGAAGAATTCGCCTCGGTCTTTTGAGTTTCCAGGACCTCGAGCATGCTTTTATTTTGGGTTGCATCTATTTGCATCTCCCAATACGTCAATTTCTTATAAATAGTAGTCCAGTCGTGATGATCCTGCGCATCTCCAAAAGCCATGCTGATATTCATGAACTCTTGCTGATAGTTCATGTTTGTCTTTTGGTCAATGAGTTGCTTATTTTCAAGCAGCTTTTTTACTGACAGCAGAATTTGATTTGGGTTCAAAGGTTTGATAAGATAATCCGCGATTTTTCCTCCGATTGCATCGTTCATGATGTGCTCTTCTTCACTTTTAGTGATCATCACCACCGGAATCTGCGGCTTGATCTGCTTGATCTGCTGGAGAGTTTCAAGCCCGGTCATTCCAGGCATCATCTCATCCAAAAAAATCACATCAAAATTCTGCGCTTCCACTTCTTCAATTGCATCTACACCTGAGTTGACCGTAGTGATCTCGTAGCCCTTCTGCTGAAGGAAAAGAATGTGTGGCTTGAGCAGGTCGATTTCATCGTCTGCCCAAAGTATCTTGGATTTTAGAGACATTACTGGTTCCGTTTGTTTTAAAATTATAATTACTTTTGAGTCAATCAAAAGAGGCCTCGTTGAAAAGCCAGAAAATACTAAATGACCCGGTTTACGGATTTATCACAATCCCGAGCGAGTTGATTTTTACTATCATTGATCACCCATTTTTCCAAAGACTCAGGAGAATCAAGCAGCTTGGATTGACAGATTTTGTCTACCCAGGTGCGCTTCATACCCGATTTCACCACGCAATCGGGGCTATGCATCTTATGAGTTTTACGCTGGACAATCTACGCATAAAAGGCACCGAAATCAGTGAAGATGAGTACGAAGCAGCATTAATTGCTATCCTATTACATGATATCGGACATGGTCCTTTTTCCCATGCATTAGAGTATAGTTTGCTTCGGGGCGTTCCCCACGAAGATCTATCCTTACTTACCATTGAACTCCTTAATCAAGAACTTAGTGGCAAACTTGACTTGGTTTTAAGAATATTTAAGAACCAATACACGCGAAAATTTTTCAACCAACTGGTTTCAAGCCAATTGGATATTGATCGATTGGACTATCTGCAGCGGGACTGTTTTTTCACCGGAGTGTCGGAAGGAACAATTGGAGCCGATCGGATCATCAAGATGATGGACGTGAAAAACGACCAGATAGTCATCGAGGAAAAAGGAATCTACTCCATCGAAAATTTCCTGAGTGCCAGAAGATTAATGTATTGGCAGGTTTATCTGCACAAAACAACTGTGAGTGCAGAAAAAATGCTGATCAATCTGATTCAGCGAGCTAAACAATTACGGCAAAGCGGCATGCAATTTCATGTCGCCGAAGCATTTGACTTTTTCCTCCAAAATGATTTCAGCCTTCAAGATTTCAGGAAAGATCCTCTCCTGTTGAAATTATTTTTGGAATTGGACGACTTCGACATTTGGGGTGCAATCAAACTATGGAAAAATCACCCGGATTATGTGCTGAGGAATATTTCTCAAATGTTCCTGACAAGGAATCTATTCAAGATAAACTTGACAAGTGATCCATTTTCTGAGGAGGAAATCGAAGACTCAAGGATGAAATTGAAGAAAAAGCTTCAAATCCCGGAAGAAGACATGGATTTTTTCTTTTCTCATGGAAAAGTGAGCAACTACGGCTATCTCACTACCGACCGAATTAATATTCTGACGAAAAAAGGTGAGGTGATTGATGTCGCCATCGCTGCCGACCTTCCAAACATTCAGGTGATGAGCAAAATCGTAGAGAAACATTACATATGTAAGGCCAAAAGCCTAAATTTAGTTAACTAAAATTCATCAACGCTGATTATGGAATTCACCCTGGCCCAGGTAGCTGCAATTTTGCAAGGAAAAATTGAAGGCAACGAAAACCAAAAAGTTTCCCGACTTGACAAAATTCAGGAGGGTAAATCCGGAGGAATTAGCTTTTTGGCCAATGAAAAATATGTTTCATACATCTATGAAACAGAAGCAACAGCAGTCATTGTGTCCAATGATTTTGTACCAACTAGGCCTTTAAAAACCAATCTGATAAGAGTTGAAGATGCCTACACAGGTTTTACCATTCTTTTGGAGGCTTATTCTCAACTTTCCAAAACTTCAATTCAGGGCGTGGAACATCCCTCCTACATGGATGCCAGCAGTCAAATGGGGGGAAATGGATACCGTGGCGCATTTTCATACATCGGTAAAAATTGCAAAATTGGAACTGGAGTAAAAATTCACCCTCAAGTTTACATTGGAGATCGGGTAGTTATAGGTGACAATACCATCATTTACCCCGGAGCAATAATATGCGCTGATTCACAGATCGGACAGTACTGTGAAATCAATCCTGGTGCAGTAATTGGAGCGGATGGTTTTGGATTTGCTCCTCAACCTGACGGAACCTACAAGACTATTCCTCAATTGGGAAATGTCGTTCTCGAGGATTATGTGAGAATCGGATCAAACACTACTGTTGATTGTGCGACCTTAGGCTCCACAATTATTAGAAAAGGAGCAAAAATTGACAATCAGGTTCAGATTGCTCACAATGTCATCGTAGGAGAAAATACGGTAATTGCCTCACAAACTGGCGTATCAGGCTCTACCGAAATTGGAAAAAACTGTGTCATCGGAGGAAAAGCAGGAATAGTTGGGCACATTAAAATTGCTGACCATACCACAGTGGGAGCAAATACAGGAGTATCAAAAACTATTAAAAAAAGCGGCGAAATCCTCTTTGGTTACATTGGATTTGATATGAAAGACTTCCTAAAATCCTATTCAATTTTCAAAAACTTGGACGGGCTGGAAAACCGCTTGAAAGAACTGGAGAAAAAGAAGTAAATTTGCCGTCTTATTCATCCTGAAAGGTTTAAAAATCTGATGAAAGTAAAACAACACACCATCAAAAAACAGGTGGAATTATCGGGGGTAGGTCTTCATACAGGAGTCATATCGAATATGACTTTCGTACCCGCACCTCCTAATCACGGAATTAAGTTTCAAAGAATTGACCTTGAAGGTCGTCCAACTGTCGATGCAGACTGCGATTTGGTTGTCGACGTTTCGAGGGGAACTACACTTGAGCAGAATGGAGCTCGTGTTTACACAGTTGAGCATGTACTTGCGGCCCTGGTTGGATTAGAAATAGATAATTTATTGATTCAGCTGGATGGTCCTGAGCCTCCGATTATGGATGGATCTTCAATTCAATTCATCGAAGTTCTGGAAGATGTAGGATTTGAAGAGCAAAACGCGTTGCGAAGATTCTTTGAAGTGCGCGAAAGTATTCAATACAAAGACACTGCCCGGGAAGTGGAAATGGTGGCTTTGCCCACAGACAACTACCGGGTGACAGTGATGGTGGATTACAACTCTCCGGTTTTGGGAAGTCAGCACGCATCTATCACGGACATTAGTCAATTCAGAACTGAAATTGCCTCTTGTCGTACTTTTTGCTTTTTACACGAACTCGAAATGCTTTATAACTCCAATCTCATAAAGGGTGGAGATCTTAATAATGCCATCGTGGTAGTGGACAGAATTGTGGAAGAAAAAGAGCTGGTTCATTTGGCAAAAATGTTTAACAAGCCAAAGGTGGAAGTAAAAAAAGAAGGCATTTTGAACAATGTTGATCTTCGCTACCGAAACGAACCTGCACGGCATAAATTATTGGATGTTGTGGGAGATTTGGCATTGGTAGGAAGACCACTCAAAGCACAGATTTTGGCTGCTCGTCCCGGACACGCAGCTAATGTAGCTTTTGCAAAGAAGCTAAAAAGAGCCATGGAAAAAGCTGGCTCCACCCATATCCCCTATTATGATCCGAAGCTTCCGCCAGTAATGGACATCAATCAGATCAGCAATATCCTTCCTCACCGCTATCCATTTCAATTAATTGATAAAATTATTTACCTGGACGAAACAGTGGTAGCCGGGGTAAAGAATGTAACCATAAATGAGCCTTATTTTATGGGCCATTTCCCCGGAAATCCTGTGATGCCGGGAGTCATGCAAGTAGAGGCTATGGCACAAACAGGAGGTATTTTGGTTTTAAGTTCGGTAGAAGATCCAGAAAATTATTGGACATACTTCCTCGGGATTGAAAACTGCAAATTCAGAAAAATGGTGCTTCCGGGAGATACCCTGGTTTTTAAGTGTGAACTATTGGCGCCAATCAGAAGAGGGATAGCAAAGATGCGAGGAGAAGCATATGTCGGGAACACCTTGGTATGTGAAGCTGTAATGACTGCAAGCATAACCCGAAAAGAATCATGATCAGCACAATGGCTCACATAGACCCAAAAGCTGATTTGGGTACTAACGTACACGTAGATCCTTTCACCATGATCCATGAAAATGTCGTCATTGGTGAAAATTCATGGATTGGATCAAATGTAACAATCTTCCCGGGTGCCAGAATCGGTAAAAACTGTAAGATTTTTCCCGGAGCTGTAATTGCCGGAATACCTCAGGACCTTAAATTTCAGGGAGAAGATTCTACTGTAGTAATTGGTGATAATACCACGATTCGTGAATGCGTCACAATATCAAGAGGAACTGTTGACAAGCAGACGACGATTATTGGAAGGAATTGTTTGCTGATGGCCTACGTCCATGTGGCACACGATTGTGTGATCGGAAATCATGTCATCATAGCCAATTCTGTTCAGATTGCCGGCCATGTATCGATTGACGATTGGGCAATTGTTGGCGGCTCAAGTGCTGTTCACCAATTTGTGAAAATCGGAATGCACTCAATGGTATCCGGCGGATCACTTGTCAGAAAAGACGTTCCCCCTTTTACAAAGGCAGCTAGAGAACCACTTTCTTACGCGGGTGTCAATTCTCTGGGCTTACGAAGAAGAGGATTTTCCAGTGACAGCATCGCTCATATTCAGGAAGTCTATCGATTCCTTTTTCTCAATAGTATGAACAATAGCAAGGCTTTAGAGGAAATTGAAGTCAACCTGCCAGCGACTAAGGAAAGAGACGAAATTTTGAATTTTATCCGCTCCTCCGAACGAGGAGTGATGAAGGGCTACATCAATTAATATGCTCGAAGTCCAATTAGATGGTGCGTCGAAACGCTTCCAATTTGAATGGATTTTTAAAAATCTCAGCTTGGCTCTTTCCCAGGGAAATTCACTCGCTGTCACAGGAAGCAATGGTTCAGGCAAATCCACTCTACTAAAATGTATAAGCGGATCCATTCCCTTGACCTCTGGTAAAATTCTTTATACAAAGGACCAAAGTTTAATTTCAGATACAGAATGGTTCTCGAATATGACTTTCGCAGCACCCTACATGGAATTGCCTGAGGAATTCATGCTTGAAGAATTATTAAAATTTCACTTCAAATTCAAGTCACCAGTCAACCAGATTTGCGTGGCCGAAATGATGGAAATCATGTATCTCACTCCGGATAAATTTAAACCTGTGAGCCATTTTTCTTCCGGTATGAAACAGCGACTGAAGCTTGGATTGGCATTTTTTTCAGATGTCCCACTTGTGCTATTGGATGAGCCAACTTCAAATCTGGACAAGAAGGGAATTGATTGGTATCTGGAATTGATTGCAAAATTCTCCTCTCAAAAAATCGTGATTATTTGCTCCAATGATCCCAAGGAATACGATTTCTGCGAACAAAAAATCGTACTGGAAGATTATAAATAAGCTACGGCTTTGAACTTTAGCCGATATATTTAATTTTACAGGTATTAAAACTTTTGAATATGAAATCAACACTTCTTCGAATTGCACTTTTAGCTTGGGTAATTGTGATTACTCAGAGCTGTGGCGGAGATGATCCCACACCTGCTCCTCCACCAAAAACCGCTGAGCAGTTAGCGACAGAAGCTCTAACCGGAACTGGCACTCAAATTTGGGGAATTGCAGGCGGCGGATCAGTGGTGCGAGGAACTACAACGGTTACGGATTTATATTCAACCTTCGAACTGGTTCTCACTTCTGGTTCTGCGAAAACCTACACTTCGAAAAATAATAATGACCTGTTTGACAATGCAGGAAACTGGTCTTTTGCAGGATCCAACTTTGATAAATTTACACTGACTGGCTCAAAGCCAGCAGCCGGAAGAGAAATTTCTTTCACCAGAACCGGAGACAATCTTCGATTAGCATTTACAATTCCAGCGCCCGGAGCAAGGATAAACGGAACCTTTGCGGTAGCCGGGTCCTATGTCTTTACAATGCTTAAAAAATAATTGATAAGGAGTTTACAACTAAAAAGGGAGCCCGAAAGCTCTCTTTTTTATTTCAAAGTGACTAGTGTAACTCCTGCTCCGCCTCTATCGGCATGTTCATCTTCCATTTTTTTCACCGGACTCATGTGTTTGAGCAAATTGCGGGTAATCTGTCTTAAGATTCCATCTCCCTTTCCATGGACAATTCTCAAATCCTTGACCCCCAGCATGTGACCCTCATCAATGAACGTTTGAATCAGCGGTAAAATCTCTTCCCCTCTTTTACCCCTCAAATCCAGGTTGTAAGAGAAATCCATCATCTTCTCATTGGTATTGTAGCCCACGCGGGAAGCAATCGCTTTCACCTCTTTTTTAACCTGAGTATGCGAAATTTTTTCCAGCCTGGAGATTTTTACATTTGACTTCAACTCTCCAATGGCGATCTCAGCCTCCTTATTTTTGATTCGGAGCACTTCCGCGATCGCTCCGTTATCTTTCAATCTCACCCAATCTCCTTCAGAGATTTTTCCGCCGATGACCTCAACTTCCGGATCTTTGATTACAAGTTTCTCAGGCTTCACTTCTTCCTTAAAAACCTCCAATTCTTTCCGAATCTGCTTGGTTACCTCCTTTTCGGCTTTCCCTTCTTTGATCTCGCGAATCGCAGATTCTATCTTTTTATTCGTTTGGTCAAGCAAAGCTTTTGCTTCTAGCTTGGCCTCTTGGATATATTTCTTTTTAGTCAGTTCAAGCGTCTCCTTCATCTGATTGTATTCCTGAAGACGGGCTTTCAGCAACTTCTCTTTTGATTTGGCTTCTGTAAGTAGGATTGAATATTGATTTTTTTCGTTTTCCAATTGAGTCAAAAGCCGATCGTATCTCACGCGTTCCTCCCCAATATTTGCCTTTGCGTATTCCAAAATTTCTTTTGAAATCCCGATTTTCGAAGCTATTTCCAGCGCAAATGATGATCCTGGCTTCCCGATTTCTAGTTGATACAAAGGCTCCAATCTATCCACATCGTATCGCATCGCCCCATTTACAAGCCCTTGATTCTTATTGGCAACTTGCTTCAGATTACCGTAATGGGTCGTAAGCACACCAAATGCACCCAATTTATTGAGAGACAAAAGAATAGCCTCAGCAATTGCTCCTCCGAATTGAGGTTCTGTTCCTGTTCCAAATTCATCAATGAACAGGATTGTCTTGCGATTCGCAAACTGGGTGAAATGTTTCATGCTCATCAAGTGTGAGCTATAGGTACTCAGGTCATTTTCAAGATTTTGTTCGTCACCAATGTCGATAAAGAAATTATCAAAAAGCGAGCTTTTTGAATCCGGATGAACCGGAATCAAGAGCCCGGACTGAAGCATGTACTGAAGCAGGGCAACAGTCTTCAGAGCAACGGATTTACCTCCGGCATTTGGCCCGGAGATCACCAAAAGGCGCTCATGCCCTCCCAATTTCACATCCAAAGGAGTAATCTTTTTGCCTTGGGTCTTCAGCGCCATTTCCAAAAGCGGATGCCTTGCCCGTGTCCAGGAAAGGATTCTTTCTTTAATGATTTCAGGCTTGGTGCTCTCAGTTTTCTGCGCAAATTTTGCTTTTGCCCGGATGAAGTCCATCAACCCAAGAAAATTAGTGGCTTTGCGCAAAGCTGGAATAGCAGGTCTCAGCTTGTCGGTAAGTAAAGTTAAAATTTTAATGATTTCGCGCCGCTCCATGTATTCCAGATCACGAATCTCATTGTTGATATCGAGCGCCTCCTCGGGTTCCATGAAGACTGTCTGGCCTGTGGCCGACTCGTCGTGAATAAAACCCCGCAACTTTCGCTTATTTTCTGCGGCAACAGGAATAACCAAACGCCCTCCGCGAATAGTCATCGAGGCATCTTCGGGGGTGAGACCTTTGGCACGTGCTTCTTTGAAAATACGGTCCATTACTTTGCGCAAGCGACCTTCTTCGTAAATAATCTGAGCCCGAATCAGCTGCAATTCCTTGCTGGCATTGCTTCTGATTTTGCCTTTTTCGTCAATGATCGTATCGATGGCTTTGAGCAAGCTCAAATCAAGATCTATCAACAAGCCCAGCAGCTGACTCAAAACCGGGTAAAATTCACCGTTCTTTTGGAAGAAAGTTATGCAACCCTTTAGCGTCAGCAATGCGCCTTTGAGTTCGTAAAAATCTTCCTCGTCCAGAAACGCCCCTTCGAGTTTGGCTTTTTCCAGGTACGGAGTGAGATTGGTGAAATGAGAGGAAGGGAACATTTCCCCCGAAATAAGTATCCTCTGAAATTCTTCTGTTTGATCCAAAAGTTTGGTAACCAGATTGTAATCTGAGGAAAAAGCCATTCGATCGACATATTCCTTTCCAAGGGGTGAAGTACATTCATCCTTAAGAAAGTCTTTGATCTTCAGAAAATTGATTTTTTGTTCGAGATTTGAAGGGTATAGCATTAGAATTTATCTTCGATTCCACCGGAAGACTCTCTCACAACCAAGGAATCAACGACACGGGCGTAGATTCTGTCCATGATTGCCGGGTCTTGCAAATAGTATATCATACTTCTGGTGAAAACTGAATCCTCCACTTGATGTTTGACAAATACTTCTTTTTCAAGCAAAGAATAAAGTACCTGGGAAGAATCGTAAGGAATAGGCAAAGAGCTGGCAATTCCTTCTGTCAAGTGAATATCTATCAGGACATTAACCATCTCCTCCTCTGAGAGTAAGTCTTTTGGTTTGGGGTTATCTTCACATCCTGCCATGGAAAGGAGGAGTAAACAGGCTAAAACAAGTCTTTTCACAGCTCAAAATTAGGTTTTTTTAACGGATAAACTTCTCAGCCTTTCGGCCATCTTAATTTTATAATTCGCCATAGTGCTTTAACTTAGACTGTTCAAATCACCCCTCATGAACGAGCTGTTTAGCAAGTTAAGAAAGTACGAAATAATGATCCGCAAGGTGGCGAACAACCACCTACAAGGAGAATATCAATCGCTTTTCAAGGGGTCAGGACTTGAATTTGACGATCTGCGTCCCTATCAATACGGAGACGACGTAAGAACGATCGATTGGAAAGCCTCTGCCAAAGGCCATGGGACTTTCGTAAAAACGTTTCGAGAGGACAAAGACCAATCAGTCTATTTTCTTCTGGACATAAGCGGAAGCCAAGACATAGGCCAGCCTGGTCATAAAAAAATCGATCAGGGAAAAATAATCGCAGGCGTCTTAACTCTTGCCGCTGTTTTCGAAGGAAGCCAGGTGGGATTGATCAGCTATTCTGACCAAAAGGAAAAGCTTATCCTTCCTGCAAAAGGAGGAAGACAGGGAGTAAAAATGATCCGGGGAATTTTTGAGCATGAAAACATTTCACTCAAAACTGATCTCAACTCCATGTTTTCATTTGCTTTGAATCTGATAAAAAAACGAAGTGTAATCGTCGTGATCTCAGATTTCATCGATGAAGGGTACGAGCGTTCGCTTCGGGCAATGGCCGAGCGGCATGACCTGGTTGCGATCCAACTCACAGATCCAAGAGAATCTGCCCTTCCATCCTTGGGGATAATCCCCATTTACGACAAAGAAAAAGGGAAAACTACCTGGGTAAATACGGCCTTTGGGAGTTTTTCCAAAAAAATAGCCGATACCTTTACCACAGAGCGTGAATACTTGCGGGAAATCTGTAAGAAAAACCAAATAAATTACCTTTCCATCGACACCACTCAGGACATTGTAAGTCCGCTCATCGAGCTCTTCAAGTATCGTAACAAAAGCATGAAACGTGGGTAAAATCAGTAAGTTCTTAGTTTTCTTCTTTTTTCCTGTCTTTGCTTTTGCCCAGCAAGTTGAAGTCAATGCTTATTTCATGCAGGACTCCGCCAAACTAGGGGAAAGAATAGGTTACGTACTAAAAGTAAAGCATCCGGAGTCAACTCAGATAATTTTTCCTGACTCGACCTATGACTATTCCCCTTTGGTTTTGCTCGAGAAGAAGAC
>VFKK01000103.1 GCA_009885605.1 Cyclobacteriaceae bacterium
AAACGGCGTTGATTCCGATGGATGCATTTGCTCTTGCGTAGTCAGTATATTGTGGGCCAATATAACCCGGAAGCTTGTGCCAGTCCCAAATCGAGAAGCCTGCGTACCCTCTTTCAACTGTCCGATCGAGATTGTCCCAATGATTTAGCATACGAAGTTTAACCTTTGGACTTTCAGTGATTTCTATTGTCTGATTGAAAGTTCCGGTTTGGATGCTTTTCAGCCAATGAAAGACTCCATAAAGCAATCCGACCGGTTTGTTTCCAACAATTGAGAAGTAAGACTTTCCATTCACTTCAATCTTTTCGATCCAGAATCCATCCACTCCAAGGTCCTTTATTTTCACCTGTTGATCGAGGGAGAGGACCTGCGAAAGTTGCTCACGCGCGCCTATCCAAAGACTTGCCTTACTCAGTCGATCCGGGGCATAGAAAGGAGATTTTCCCAACATTTTCTGGCCTGCAATTTCAAGTTCTTTTCGGATCGCATCGTAACTCGGGCTTTCGCCAAAGAAGAAAACTCCGGAGAAAAGCGGAGCGATTTGAGAGTTCATTTCAGAGCTTGCCACCGGATTGTAATCCAGCCAAAGTTCGTGTCCGTCCTTAGCGAAGGAAGAAAAAGTGAGACAGGTAAGAAGGCAAACCGAGAGAAGAAATTTCATATGATTATATTTTGATTTTTATAGGCCATATGGAATCTCGCCTTGCTGATAATCATTACGGTGTGTGACGTTTTTTATACTCGATTTCATGAGTTGAAAATTTGGTTTTAAAAGTTGACCAAAAATCTCTCAAAAACCAATTGATCAAATCATATTGGAGAAAAGTCCGAATGGCCGGTTTTTCTCCGACATTTTTCGTCAAACTCCATGTGAGATTGGGTGAATACTTAAAGCCTTCCTTATCTTAGTTCGATCACTTTTTGCCCATGAATCCAACACCCTTTATTATTTATAAATCCTCCGCCGGCTCGGGTAAAACCTACACGCTGACGCTGGAATATCTCAAACTGGCCTTGGCAAATACGGGAGCTTTTAGGCAGATTCTCGCGGTGACTTTTACCAATAAGGCCACGGCTGAGATGAAGGAAAGAATCCTGAATGAGCTCGTTCGACTTCGGACTAATGTGAAACCGGAAGAGAAGATGGACTCTGAACTTATGAAAGCACTCAACGTGGATGAAGCTGGTTTGAAGTCCAAAGCGACCGAAACGTTGACTGCGATCCTCCATGATTACGGACATTTTGCTGTGAATACGATTGACAGCTTCTTTCAAAAAGTAGTCAGAGCTTTTGCCAGGGAAATGGATCTGAATGCCAAATTCGAAGTTGAACTGGATCAGCAAGCGGTGCTCGACCGGGTGGTAGATCGGGTGGTGATGCTGGTGATGGAGGATGACTTCCTGCATAAATGGCTGGTGGACTATGCTTCCGAGCAGATCCAAAACGGTAAATCCTGGGATATCCGACGCAATATTCGCGACTTGGGAAAGCAGATTTTTCAGGAGGATTTCAAGCGGTATTCGTCTGAAATCAGGGAATTTCTGAAAGAAAAGGAAAACATCTCCAGGCTT
>VFKK01000109.1 GCA_009885605.1 Cyclobacteriaceae bacterium
CAACGTGTAGCCATCGCACGCGCGCTCATCAATGATCCGCTGATCATCATGGGCGATGAACCAACCGGAAATCTGGACAAGAAAAACTCCGATATCGTATTCAATATTTTTAAAAACCTGGCTAAAGATTTCAACCAAACGTTGCTGATTGTCACCCACGATCCGGAGTTTGCGGAGGGAACAGATCGCACGATCGAAATGGAAGATGGAAGGGTAGTTAGTCAGTAGGCAGTGATCAGTCGCAGTGTTCGGTTGCAGGAATTAGGGATTGGGGATCAGTGTTTAGTCGCAGTGTTCAGTCGCAGTTGGCAATTGCAATCGCAGTGATCTGTCGAAGTTGTGGGTAATCTGTAGCTTATTCCGTCATATCGAACGCAGTGAGATATCTCCTTCTTTGGAAAAGTGGTAATGAATACTTTTTCCTGAGACTGAATACTGAACATAAGGTTCCCAAAGATTTTCATGGAAAAGTCCAGAGCGACACAGATTTTAAACTTGGTGTATTTGAATTTTATTGGCAAAAAAAAGACAACCCCGAGGGATTGCCTATTGAAGTTCAAGTTGAACAAACTGTAAACTGAGACTGATCACTGAGACTGTCTACTAAACAGCAGGTTCCTGCTGACTAAGGCAATGAAAGCTTCCCAATCCCCAAATGATATCCGTGCTATCGATTCCTACAACTCTTCTGTTTGGGAAGCAATTCGTAAGAATATCCAAAGCCTTTTGGTCATTCTTGTCCCGGAAAGTAGGCACAACCACCGCATTATTTGCGATGTAGAAATTAGCGTAAGAAGCAGGAAGGCGCTGATCTTCCCAAATTACCGGTGAAGGCATTGGAAGCTCCACGATATTGAGTTGCTTGCCATTTTCGAGGCGCATCTGCTTCAGCATCTCCAGGTTTTCCTCCAGGATCACATGATTCTCATCTTGCTTATTTTCCTCCACCACTGTTACGACCGTGTCTTCATTGACGAAGCGGGTGATGTCATCGATATGTCCATCCGTGTCATCTCCGATGATTCCGTCCCCTACCCAAAGAATGTGATTCACCCCATAGAAATCCTGGAGGAATCGCTCGATTTGATCTTGGTTCAGCTGTGGATTTCGATTCTTATTAAGCAGACAGGCTTTCGAAGTGAGTAAAGTCCCTTTTCCGTTGAACTCGACCGAACCTCCTTCCATGACGATTCCAGGCTTGAAGCAAGGAATTCCCAATTTCTGCGCAATCAGAATCGGAATCTGATTATCGAGATCGTGCGGCGGATATTTATTACCCCAGGCATTGTAGTCCCACTTCACCAACACTTTCTTCACATCCGCATTAGGATTGATCAAAAAAGCCGGACCATGATCCCTGCACCAGGCATCATTGGTTGGGAAATAATGGAAGCTGATCTGATTCATGTCCACTCCTGCCGCCTCCAAATGCATGGTGGCAAAAATCTTCTTCGACTCACCCGCCACGTTGATATTTACGCGCTCTCCCATTGAGATATACTTGATAAACTCAGCATAGCGCGGGAAAATAGTGTCAATTTTTCCAGGCCAGGATTCCTCTTTATGAGGCCAACTCAGCCAGGTGGACGTGTGCGGAGCAAATTCCGCAGGGAAATGATAACCGAGCTCAGCAGGTGTCACTGCACCTGACTTTGCCAATTCGAAAATTTCGTGCATCGCGATTATTCTTCGTCCAAAAATCTCTTGGTGATCGGCTGATAGCTGTCGATTCGACGGTCTCTCAGGAATGGCCAATGCGTTCTGTATCGGTCCGAACTTGCAAAATCAAGTTCTTCAACGTGGATTTGCTCCTCGTCATGACTTGCCTTGAACAGCACCCGCCCAAATGGATTGGCCACGAACGAACCTCCCCAGAATTTCATATTTCCCTCAATACCCATTCGGTTGACTGAGATCACCGGGATTCCGTTTGCCACCGCATGAGAACGCTGTATCGTCTGCCAGGCGCCGTATTGTTCCTCATTCGTCGCTGCATCCTGATCCTTGTGCCAGCCGATTGCTGTCGGGTAAACCAAAAAGTCGGCACCTTTCAAAGCAGTGATTCTTGCTGCCTCAGGATACCATTGATCCCAACAGATGAGCACGCCGATTTTGCCGAATTTGGTAGGAAAAACCTTGTAGCCCAGATCGCCCGGAGTGAAGTAGAATTTCTCAAAATAGCCCGGATCATCGGGAATATGCATTTTTCGGTATTTGCCGAGGTAGGTTCCGTCTGCATCCAAAACCGCTGTAGTGTTATGATAAAGCCCTTCAGCTCTTTTTTCAAAAAGCGAAGCGACGATCACCACTCCAAGCTCTTTTGCCAATGCTCCCATCGTATCCGTAGATGGACC
>VFKK01000145.1 GCA_009885605.1 Cyclobacteriaceae bacterium
CAAATGGTTGCATGGAAGAATCGAGGGAAATTGTCAAAAATGAAAAAAGTCATCTTTATGAATCGTGAAAAAATTTTAGATTCAACATTTAATCATGACTATTAAAACCAAAAAGGTATTTCTTATTTATGGGGGCCCAAACATTCCTACTTATCTGTGATCTCAAAGACGACGATGAAGCAATCATCGCCTATGAGAAATGTCATCAAACCATCCATCCTGAGATAATTGAAAGTATTCGGGTGGCAGGGATTTTACAGATGAGCATCTATCGCTGGAGAAACCGACTGAGCATGATACTGGTGGGCGATGAAAATTTTACCTTCGAGAAGAAAGCTGCTTTGGACAACGCAAATCCCAAAGTTCAGGAATGGGAAACTTTCCTCGGACAATATCAAACCAACCTGCCTGGAACTCCGCCCAACTGGCGCTGGCAATTAATGAAGCCTGTTTTTGAATTCAAAGCATAACGATATTTCCATGAAAAAATCTGTATTGACCTTATCCCTCGCCCTGATGGCATTTTTCTCCCATGCTCAAGATTTCACTATTCCACTTTGGGAAGGAACTCCTCCCCTTCAGAAAGAGATGGATCTGAAAGAAACCGCTGTAAGAGAAGGAATCCTTCGAATTGCGAATGTCCAGAATCCAACTATCGAAGTATATCTGCCCACCAAACAAATTGCCACCGGAAAAGCGGTTTTGATTTTTCCTGGCGGAGGTTATGGGATTTTGGCTTACGATTGGGAAGGAACTGATTTTGCAAAATGGCTGAATGCACAAGGGATTGCCGGAATCGTCGTGAAATACAGACTTCCAAAATCAGAATCACTGACAGATCCCAAAGAAGTTCCTCTCCTCGACGCACAGCGAGCGATGCGGCTAGCGAGGCATCATGCGGCAGAATGGAACATTAATCCTGCAAAAATCGGCGTGATGGGTTTTTCCGCAGGAGGTCACCTGGCATCTACCATCAGCACCCAATACAAACATGAAGTGAATCGTCCAAAGGATGCAATTGACGCTCTTTCTGCAAGACCTGATTTCTCGATTCTGGTTTATCCGGTGATTTCATTTCGGGATGCCTCTGCCCATTCAGGTTCCAGAAATGCCTTGATCGGCGAAAACGCTTCTCAGGAATTAGTGGATCGCTTCTCGGGAGAATTGAATGTAAATGCCGAGACCCCTCCCACTTTTCTGGTTCATGCCCAGGATGATGCAGGTGTTCCTATCGAAAACAGCATCCTATACTACAAGGCTCTTCATCAGAATAAAGTGAAAGCTTCTCTTCATATCTATCCAACCGGCAGTCACGGCTTTGGATTTGGTCTGGGAAAAGGCTCATTGGATGGATGGAGAGATGTATTGTTGGGATGGATAGGAGATCTTTAAATTTGTCAACGGTCCACAGACGACAGACGACCCCTTGACAGAAATAGAAACTCACAGCATTCCCAATCAACCAATATAGATAATTGTATTTGTACTCCATGGCCGTGGTCTGTGGACAGTCGACAGTTGACAAAAAAATATGCCTATAAAAGTAATTGCCTTCGATGCTGATGACACCCTTTGGGTGAACGAGCCATTCTTTCGGGAAGCAGAGGAAAGATTCGCTTCACTGCTAGAGGATTTTATGCCTCATCACAGCATCATGAAAGAATTGTATCTCACTGAGATCGAAAACCTGGGTCTTTATGGATACGGAATAAAAGGTTTTATGCTATCCATGATCGAGACTGCCATGCGAATTACAGATCAAAAAATGCCTCTTGGGATGATTGATAGAATCCTGGAAATAGGAAAAGGGATGCTGGCCAAACCTGTGGATTTAATCCCGGGAGTGATAGAAGTGCTGAAAGAACTAAACGGTGATTATAAAATTGTGATGGCAACTAAAGGTGATTTGATTGATCAGGAGCGAAAGCTGAAAAAATCAGGGTTGGAGCCTCATTTTCACCATATTGAAATAATGAGTGACAAGAAGGTTGCAGACTTTGCCAAACTCATTCGTCATCTGGATGTTGCCCCGGAAGAATTTATCATGCTGGGCAACAGCCTGAAATCAGATATTCTGCCTGTTCTTGAACTCGGAGGTTATGCAATCCACATCCCGTTTCATATCACGTGGATTCATGAGCAAATCGAACATGAAATTACCCATGAGAGGTTTTATCAGGCTGAGCGAATCGGCGAAGTTGCTGAGATGATCAGAAATATTGAATGATATTTCTTTTAATTCATGCTTGATAGATCCTCCCATCAGAAAATCGATTCTTTGCTAGGTGATTATCACATTATATTTAAGTTCCTGAAAAACAGTTCCGGAGGTTCCGTCATTTACCAAAATCATTTTACAAACCACTTCATTTTGAAGTGAACTCCGCATAATCGGTATTCAAGATCTTATCAGTTGCATCCACTCCCGAATAGATGATTATTCGATGATTGAATGTCAAGGATTTGCCTGGCATTAGTTTGTAATTCAACTCCTCTTTTCCACCACTCATAGCTTTCTGGCCAAGTGGATTAGCGGCAAATAGTCCATAGCCACGCGCATGCCAATAAGTTGGGTATCCAACATTTTTGGGATGGTCCAGTATTGCTATTGAGACTTTCTCTCCTTTAATCACACCCGAGAGATTCAACCATCTTCCCCGAGTACCCCAAACATCATCTCTCTCTATCCCCTCACTACTTCGATAATGCCCGGTCACTCCTTCATTGTTAAGAGAAGGAACTGCTGTTGATTTTCCACTGGCATCGGTGAAAATTTCAGGTTTATCAGATGGATGTTCGAGTTCTCGTGCCACCCGAATACCTAGCATTCCCTCCTTATTGTCCTTGAAGAAAACTTCCTTTCCCTGGGCAGTCAAGTTGGTAATGCGGTCAATCATCCTTTTATCTCCCTCTGCCCAGAAGATAAACGTGGTATGCTCTTGCAATAGAACCGTTCCATCGGGACCGATCCAATCCATGGTCACTTCCAGTTCTGCCTTACCATTTCCATCACTCATCCTATTGATTTCCCGGTGAACGATCGAACCATATCCAGCCTTCTTTTCCTCTGGAATTGCGTCCGAATTATTCCAAAAGTCTAAGCCGTTGACATCCCCATAATTTAGCCAAAGCCCGATATGATGAGGATGGTCTACGCGCTCCCCTGGACGTGGATCCAGTGGAAATCCTCGAGTCAATTCCGACCCATTTGCAGATTTGATTGGAAATAAAACTGGTTTGGCGATTTTCTCCGAATACAGGTATGAAGTAAAAAGATGCCCGTTCACAAGCACTTCCACTTTTTTATCACCATCCTTTCTTACCAATGTCACAGAAGTGGCCATCTCTGAAAGTTCATCTGAGGAAGTAACATTTTCCCCTAAAATTCCCATAATCGAAATCGGGAATAAAAGCAGTCCGGCATATAATCCGGCCTTTATTTGGTTAATCATAAGAAGCAGAGATTAATATTGAAAGACTTCTCCTCCTGCCAAAACCTCTTGTCTTTTCTCATCAAAGGTCACAAACTTGCCAGTTCTCAAGGCAGCAGTGGTCATGATGTTAGCAATCGAATGGTTGTATCCTGCCATCACATCAGCATTTGGCTTTTTTCTGGTTCGGACGCATTCCATCCAGTTTCTCATATGGGCTGAAGTGAGATCATCGACACCAGTATTAGCACCTGTTTCTGTTGGAACTGCCTCCGCCAGGGTCATTTCCTTCAACAAATTTTCTTGCATGCCCATGGCTGCAGCATGATTTTTCTGCAAACCTCCATTTGGTGTAATTCTATTCGTATCCATATTCAGTTCGCCACCATTGGAGAAATAGATTTCTTTGGTACCACCGGCACCATTGGTAAATCTTGAAGAGTAAATTACCTGGAAACCTTTTGACATATCATCTAGTGGTCCATAATCAAACACAGCCGTCATGGTATCAAAATTTTGTCTTCCGTCCTTCCAAAGGTAAATTCCTCCATTTGCCGCAACACTTCTCGGATGTGGCAGGTCGGTAAACCAGTGAACAGTATCAATCTGATGGGCCATCCATTGACCCGGGATTCCCGATGAAAAAGGCCAGAATAGTCGGAACTCAAGATATTTCCTTGGATCCCATTCCTGATACGGCCGATTCATTAAAAATCTGCTCCAGTCCGTGTCTTCTTTTCTGATTTCCTGAGTTAGTCTGGGCAGTCTCCATCTTCCCGGTTGATTTACATTCCAGGTCATCTCAACTGCTACTATATCTCCAAATTTACCGGCTTTGATAAAATCATTCGCTGCATGATAGTTGGTCCCGCTTCTTCTTTGTGAGCCTACCTGAACTATTTTTCCGGTTCTTTCCACTGCTTCTCTTGCAGCCCGATTGTCTTCCATAGTTTCAGCAAATGGCTTCTCCACATAAGCGTCTCTACCTGCCTCTACTGCTTCTTTGCAATGCAAAGCATGCTGGAAATCTGCTGTACTTACGATTACTGCATCCACATCCTTCCGGTCATAGAGCTCGTCATTATTTCGTGCGGTGGCAATGGTTAGTCCGCTTTTATCTTTTACATAAGCGACGCATTCCTCTCTTCTTCGGCTCCAGATATCAGAAACCGCAGTGAATTCGAAATTCAGTTCCTTGGAATGTCGAAGCATCGCAGGAATCAAAGCACCTTTCGCTCGCTCAGAAAACCCAACTATGCCAATGTTTACCCGATCATTGGCACCAATGATCCGGCTGTAACTGCTAGCCGGAAAGGCTAAAGCACCTAAACCCACTCCTGCAGTGGTCAGCGCTGACTTTTTAAGAAAATCTCTTCTGGAGTTATCTGGTTTCATAGTATTTAGGGGTTTATCGTTTTCATTTTTTAAAAGGAAAAAAATTCTCAGGCCTGTTTCATCAATTCATTAAATAAGGCGAGTTGATCTTTAAGTGCTGCAACCCTGTCTGCGGGTTGAGTGCGGGCTTCCAACAGAATCCAACCGTTATAATCCATCCTTGTGAACAGCTTGAACAACTCTGGATAGGGATAGTCTCCCACATTGAATTCACGGACATGCACCGTATCTCCAAACCACTTTTTGAC